>CACAMG010000014.1 GCA_902533585.1 uncultured Pelagibacteraceae bacterium | reverse complement strand
ATTAGGCCAGAAAATTGTTAAAACACAAATAAATCTTGCAGTAATTTTTTTTTTAAAAAAATTTTTATCTACTTTCTTTAGTTGTTTATAAACCCTATTAATAGCCAAATTAAAATTTTTTTTTTTTCCTGCCCACCTTGAAGAAAAAATACCAGGTGCTCCATTTAAAAGATCTATTTCAAGACCAGAATCATCTGCTAAACAAATCAACTTACTTTTTTTTGAAAAAAACTTAGCCTTAATGAAAGAATTCTCTACGAAAGATTTACCATTCTCTGGGGGACTTTTTAAATTAAAATTTTTTGGTGTATATATTTGTATATTTTGAGGAAGTATATCTTGAATTTCCTTTATTTTACCTTCATTATTTGAACCAATAATCACCTTAGAAATTTTTTTTTTATACATCTGGAAAATATTATTTTACTTACCATATAGGATGTAATGACAAAAGAAGAAATCAATAACAATGATAATATTATTAAAGAAGATTCAAATGATCAAGGTCTGAAAGATATATCTTCTAAATCAAAAGTAAAAGAAGAAGAAATTTTACCAGAAGAAAAAATTAAAAATCTTGAAGATAAGCTTGCCAGAACTTTAGCAGAAATGGAAAACCAAAGAAGAAGGTTCGAAAAAGAAAGAGAAGATGCTTTTGAATATGGCGGTTTTGCATTTGCAAAAGAAACTTTAAATTTAATTGACAATCTCGAAAGAGCAAAACAATCTTTGGAAAATGATGAAAATTTAAAAAATACTGAAGCACTTAAGAAAAGCGTTGAACACATAGAAATTATTTATAAGGATGTTATTTCTATATTTAAAAAAAATAATATTGAGCCAATTAAATCAATTGATCAAAAACTAGATCCAAATCTACATCAAGCTATGATGGAAATAGAAGACAATAGTAAAGATTCTGGCACTATTATTCAAGAAATACAAAAAGGATTTTTAATGAAAGATAGACTTTTAAGACCTTCTTTAGTTGGAGTATCAAAAAAAAATAATGAAGCGAAAAACAAAAAAGATACAAAAGATGATGAAAAACAGCAAAAAACAAAGGAAAATAAATAGTCTAATAACTTGTACATTCAAAAATAACACTTATATGACCTTTAGGTAATTTAATAATTATGAGCAAAGTTATAGGTATAGATTTAGGAACAACAAACTCTTGTGTAGCAATTATGGAAGGTACACAAGCTAAGGTTTTAGAAAATGCTGAAGGAGCAAGAACAACTCCTTCTGTAGTTGCTTTTACAGATAATGAAGAAAAATTAATTGGTCAACCAGCTAAAAGACAAGCTGTTACAAATCCAGAAAATACAATTTTTGCAGTTAAAAGATTAATTGGTAGAAATTTTGAAGATCCTACAGTTAAAAAAGATATACAAACATCTCCTTTTAAAATTATAAATTCTGAAAAAGGCGATGCTTGGATAGAAGCTAAAGGACAGAAATATTCGCCATCACAAATATCTGCTTTTGTTTTACAAAAAATGAAAGAAACGGCTGAAAAATACCTAGGTCAAGAAGTAAGCAAAGCAGTAATTACTGTTCCAGCATATTTTAACGATGCTCAAAGACAAGCAACGAAAGATGCTGGTAAAATTGCAGGTCTTGAGGTCTTGAGGATAATAAATGAACCAACTGCTGCATCTTTAGCTTATGGTTTAGATAAAAAAACTAATAAAAAAATTGCAGTTTATGATTTAGGAGGTGGTACTTTTGATGTATCAATTCTTGAATTAGGCGATGGTGTTTTTGAAGTAAAATCTACCAATGGTGACACATTTTTAGGTGGAGAAGATTTTGACAATACAATTGTTGAATATTTATTGAGTGAATTTAAAAAAGAAAGTGGAATTGATTTAAAATCAGATAAATTAGCATTACAAAGACTAAAAGAAGCTGCTGAAAAAGCTAAAATTGAACTTTCATCTGCTGCACAAACTGAAATTAATTTACCTTTTATCACAGCCGATAAAACAGGCCCAAAACATATTAATTTAAAAATGACTAGAGCAAAATTGGAAGCTTTAGTAGAAGATTTAATTTCTAGAACAATTCCTCCATGTAAAACAGCTTTAAAAGATGCTGGATTATCGCCAGGAGATATTAGCGAAGTTGTTTTGGTTGGTGGGATGACCAGAATGCCAAAAGTAATGGAAGAAGTTAAAAACTTTTTTGGTAAAGAGCCAAATAAATCAGTAAACCCTGATGAAGTAGTTGCTATGGGTGCCGCTATTCAAGCTGGAGTATTGCAAGGTGATGTTAAAGATGTGTTACTATTGGATGTAACTCCTCTTTCACTTGGCATAGAAACATTGGGCGGTGTATCAACTAAGTTAATTGAAAAAAATACAACAATACCAACAAAAAAAAGCCAGGTATTTTCAACTGCAGAAGATAATCAACCAGCGGTATCGATAAGAGTTCTACAGGGTGAAAGAGAAATGGCATCAGATAATAAAATTTTAGGGAATTTTGAACTTGTAGGCATAGCTCCGGCTCCAAGAGGAGTTCCACAAATTGAAGTAACCTTTGATATTGACGCTAATGGTATTGTTAATGTTTCAGCAAAAGATAAAGGAACTGGCAAAGAACAAAAAATTCAAATTCAAGCTTCTGGTGGCTTAAGTGAAGAAGAAATAAATAAAATGGTTAAAGAAGCAGAATCTAATAAAGAAGCAGATAAGAAAAAGAGAGAAGCTGTTGATGTAAGAAATCAAGCAGATACTTTATTACATTCAACAGAAAAAAATTTAAAAGAACATGGGGCTAAAGTTTCAGATACTGATAAAAAAGCTATTGAAGCAGCTTCTGCAAACTTGAGAAACTCCTTAAAAGGAACTGACATAGAAGATATTAAAAAGAAAACACAGGAATTAGTTCAAGCATCAATGAAACTAGGTGAAGCTATTTATAAATCTCAACAAAGTGCTAAGCCTGGTGATGCACCAAAAGATACAAAACAAGAAGGAAAAAAAGACGATAATGTTGTTGATGCAGACTTTGAAGAAGTAAAAGACGAAAATAAAGAAAAAAGCGCCTAAGCTAACAACTGCTTGTCTATAATTAGTTATGGCAAAAAGAGATTATTATGACGTCTTAGGTGTAAACAAAAATTCCACAGCAGATCAAATTAAATCAGCATATAGAAAACTGGCAGTAAAATATCACCCAGATAAAAACAAAGGTGATAAAGCATCAGAAGAAAAATTTAAAGAAGCATCTGAAGCATATCACGTTCTTTCTAACTCGGAAAGAAAACAGAACTATGATAATTTTGGTCATGCTGCTTTCGAAAATGGAGCAAGCGGAAGGGGTGGATTTGGTAATTTTGATTTTTCAAGTCATTTTTCAGATATTTTTGAAGATTTCTTTGGTGAAGGATTTGGAGGCGGAAGAAGAAAAGGTAGAAAATCAAATCACAGAGGATCAGATCTAAGATATGATTTATCAATTACATTAGAAGAAGCATATACTGGAAAAAAACAAGATATTAAATTTTCAACATCTGAAAAATGTGAAATATGTAAAGGAAATGGATCAAAACCAGGTTATAATGCCGGGTCATGTTCAATGTGTGGGGGACATGGACAAATCAGATCTAACCAAGGTTTTTTTACTGTTCAACAAACATGTCCTCAATGTTCTGGATCAGGTGAAGAAATTACAAATCCATGCTCCAGTTGTAGTGGGCAAGGAAAAAAACAAGCATCAAAAAGATTATCTGTAACAATACCAAAAGGTGTTGATGACGGTACTAGAATTAGATTAGCTGGAAAAGGTGAGGCTGGTTCTAGAGGAGCTGGTAATGGAGACCTTTATTTATTTATAAATGTTTATTCTCATGAGTTATTTAAAAGATCAGATGAAAGCTTATTTTTTGAGTGTCCTATATCAATAGCAGATGCAGCATTGGGAACTTCTATTGAGATACCAACAATTGACGGAGGAAAGGCAAAAATTAAAATTCCATCTGGAACCCAAAGTGGAAAACAATTTAGATTGAAAGGCAAAGGGATGCCATATATGAGAGGAAGTGGAACTGGTGACCTCTATGTACAAGTTAATACTGAAGTTCCAGTTTCTTTGAATAAAGAACAAAAAGAATTGCTCGAAAAGTTTAGAGAAATTGAAAATGAAAAATCAAATCCTAGTATTAAAAAATTCTTTCAAAAAGCTAAGAGTTTCTGGAAAAATTAAATGAAAAAAATTAAATTAGCTATTACTGGTTGTATGGGAAGAATGGGTCAACAGATTATTAAATCTGCAAGATCTGATAAAAGTTTTAAAATAGTAGCTCTTACAGAAAATAGAATCATTAATAAAAAAGTTTGTGGAATTAAACCTAGCTTAAATACTGAAGAGACTTTTAAAAAAGCAAATTTAATAATAGATTTTACAGTTCCAAAATGCACTTTTGAAATTCTCAAAATTGCAGCAAAAATGAAAAAAAAAGTAGTTATTGGAACAACAGGATTTTCTAAAAAAGAAGAAAACTTAATTAAAAAATATGCAAAAAAAATACCAATACTTAGAGCTGGAAATATGAGTTTGGGTATAAACTTATTGATGTATTTAACTGAAATTGCATCAAAATCTCTTGGAAATAACTTCTTAAGTAAAGTTTTTGAAATCCATCATAAGCATAAAAAAGATCATCCTTCAGGAACAGCTTTGATGCTTGGAAAAGGCATAGCTGTTGGAAAGAGCAAAAATTTCTATAATTTAATGGGTAAAAAATATTTAAACAAAAAATCTTTTCCTTATGGAAAAAAAATTAATTTTAATTCATTAAGAAAAGGTGAAGTCGTTGGAGAGCATGAAGTAACTTTTTCAAGTGGTAAAGAAATAATTACATTAAATCATGAAGCATTTGATAGAGCTCTTTATTCTGAAGGTGCATTCATAGCAGCTAAATGGCTAATGAAGAAAAAACCAGGACTTTATTCAATGAGAGATGTTTTGAATTTTAAATGAATGAAATTCAAAGATCTAAAGTAATATTAAAAATATTAAATAGGATTTATCCCAAAACACCAATCCCTTTAAAACATAGAAATAAATTTACTCTTTTAGTTTCTGTGTTGTTATCCGCTCAAACTACAGATGTTAATGTGAATAATGTAACTAAAAATATTTATCCAAAATACAATAAACCAGAACATTTTGTAAAATTAGGAAGAAAAAAAATTGAAAAGCTAATTAAAAGTATAGGTATTTTTAGAGTTAAGGCTAAAAGTGTTTATCTTCTATCAAAATTGTTAATTGAAAAACATAAGGGAAAAGTTCCTGAAACTTTCAAAGAACTTGAAAAACTCCCGGGTGTTGGCCACAAAACTGCTAGTGTAGTTATGTCACAAGGATTTGGGATTCCTGCTTTTCCTGTTGATACTCATATTCATAGATTAGCCCAAAGATGGGGTCTAACTAATGGTAAAAATGTTCTTCAAACTGAAAAGGACTTGAAAAGATTATTTCCTAAAAAATTTTGGAATAAACTTCACCTTCAAATAATTTATTATGGGAGAGAATATTGTAAGGCTAGAGAGTGCTATGGTTTAACTTGTAAAATTTGTACTACTTGTTATCCTAATAGAAAATCACCAATAAAAACAAAGAAAGCTTAATTATGAAAATTTTGGGAATAGGAAATGCAATAGTAGACGTTATCTGTAAAGTTGATGAAAATTTTGTTACTCAAAATAGTTTAACCAAAAGTACAATGAAATTAATTTTTGATGAAAATGAATTTAAAAAATTATTGACCAATCTTAAAATAGAAAAAACTGTTTCTGGTGGATCGGTAGCAAATTCAATAGTTGGTATGTCTCAATTAGGCAACAAAGTAGGATTCATAGGTAAAATATCTGATGATAATCTTGGAAGTAAGTATGAAGAAGGATTAAAAAAAGAAAACGTAGAATACTTTTACAGCAAAAAAAAAGAGAAGCTACCAACAGGAACATGTTTAATTTTGATTACGCCAGACTCTGAAAGAACAATGTGTACATTCTTAGGTACTGCAGGAAAAATTAATGAAAGTGATGTTAGCACTGATGCTATTAAGAAAAGTGAAATAATATTTCTTGAAGGTTACCTTTGGGATGAAGGTGAACCTAAAAAAGCATTTGATAAAGCAATTAATAATGCAAAAAAAGTCGCAATGTCATTATCAGATCAGTTTTGTGTTGATAGACACAAATCTCATTTCTTAGACTTAGTAAAAAATAAATTAGATATTACATTTGCTAATGAACAGGAAATTACATCATTGCTTGATGCTAAAAACTTTGAAGAGGTTATAAGCTTTTCTAAACAACTTGGTAAATTAATAGTACTTACAAGAGGAGAAAATGGAGCTATTGCAATAAAAGGGGACGAGATTGTGGAATGTGGTGTTAAAAAAAATCTTAAAATTGTTGATTTAACAGGTGCTGGGGATCTTTTTGCTGCTGGATTTTTACACGGTCATGTAAATAACTTATCGATTAAAGAAAGTTTAGAAAAGGGAACAGAAATGTCATCTAAAGTTATTCAACAAATTGGAGCGAGGCTTTAGAAAGTCACTAAAAATTTTATTTCTTTTTTCTTTTAAAACTTCCTTTTCCTTTTTTTGGTTTAATTATTCTTGGTTTAAATTTTTTTGAAAATAAATCCTTTGCAATAAAATTTCTTTTTTTCATTTTATTGTATATCCATTTTTCGTACTAATTATAAAATTTTCATTTTTGAATGTGTCATTAATTTTTTTTCTTAATCTATATATATGTGTTTCTACGGTATGAGTTTCTAAACTAGAATTATGACCCCAAACTTCTTTTTGTAAATCTTCAACACTTTTAGTATCTTCTGAATTTTTTAAAAATAATATTATCTCTATTTCTCTTTCAGTTAATTTAAGTCTTTTATCTTGGTCATAAATTTCTCTTGAATTTATATCTAATTTATATTTTTCTAAAATAATCTCTGACTGATCATTAAATTTTTGTTTTAATAAACCAATGTTTGCTTTCTCAACAATTGCATTAATATTTATAGGAAAATCATCAATAACTAACTGATTATTAATATTTAAAATCTTGTTTTTTGAATCTGTTAATATCAAATAGTTACCATAGCCTTTATTATTTACCTCTGAAAGTTTGGCTTCATCAATAATATTATATAAATCAAATTTTAAATTTTCTTTAATTTCATTTAAAATACTAAACAAAACTGGTAAATTATAAATTATTAAACTTTGTTTGATCATATTTATTTACGTTATGACAATTACTTTAAAAAATAAAGATACGTTAATTATTGATGATTTTAAACTTAAATGTTGTCTTGGTAAAGGTGGTTTAAAAAAAAATAAGATGGAAGGAGATTATAGTACTCCAATAGGTGAATTCGAAATTGGAAAGTTATATTGGCGAGCGGATAGAGTAAAAAAGCCTGATACTAAATTAATTTGTAAAAAAATTAAAAAAAACATGGGATGGTGTACAGATATTAAAAACAAATCATATAATAAAGAAATAAAAATAAATAATAAAGTTAAACATGAAAAACTTTATAGAAAAGATTTTAAATATAATTATTTTATAGTTTTAAAATATAATTATAAAAAAACAATCAAAGGAAAAGGTAGTGCTATTTTTATACATCTAACAAAGAATTATTATAAAACAGCTGGATGCTTGGCACTGGTTGAAAAAGATTTTTTAATTCTTGCTAAATTGACAAATAAAAAAAGTAAAATTATAATTAATTAACCTCTTTCACCAAATATTTTTGAACCAATCCTTATATAAGTTGATCCATATTTAGCTGCCTCTTTATAATCATTTGACATACCCATACTTAAATTTTTGACACCAATATCTATGCTTAGTTTCTGCATTTCTGAAAAATATTTGCTCGAATTGTTATTATTGGGAGGGATACACATAATGCCAATAACATTTAAATTTAAATTTTTTGTACACTTTTCATAAAAATCTTTAAGCTCATCTATTTCTAAACCACTTTTTTGATTTTCTTTTCCTATATTAACTTGAATAAAAATTTTTATTTTTTTATTATGTTTTTTTTCCTCTTCAGAAATTTTTTGAGCTAATTTAATGCTATCTAAAGAATGTAAGTAGTCAAAAAGTGGAATAAGATATTTTGCTTTGTTGCTTTGACATTTACCAACCATGTGAAGTTTAATTTTTGAAGATTTTTTTTTAATATCACTCCATTTTTTTATAGCTTCTTGAATCTTATTTTCACCGAAATGAATATGGCCATGGTTAATAAGTGGAAGAATTTTATTCATAGCAAATGTTTTGCTAACTGCAACAATTTGAGGTATTTTGGATAAGTGATTATCTTTCAAATCGTTTTCGATTGATAAAAGATTATTAATAGTACTATGCATTTTAACAAATATAAAATTTATCACTTTATTGATAAATTGGACAAGGAAAAACTAAAAAAAATAAATAAAAATATATCTTTAATATATAGAAATTATAATAAAAAGGCTGACAAGCAGTTACTAGTTAATTTAAAGAATTTTTGTAAAAAAAGAGGGGTTAAAATCTATATTTCAAATGATGTAAAACTTGCATTAAAGTTTAATTTCGATGGAGTTTATTTGCCATCTTTTAATAAACAGACTAAGCAAAATTTATATTACAAAAAAAAAAATTTCTCAGTTATTGGTTCTGCTCATAATATCTATCAAATTAAAAATAAAGAGTTGCAAAAAGCTGAATATATATTTATTTCTCCTATTTTTTATAAAAAAAAAATAAAAAATAGACTTGGTGTTCACAGTTTTAATTATTTGTCAAAATTCACAAAAATAAAAACTATTGCGCTTGGTGGAATCAATAAAATAAATATAAAGAAAATTGCTTTAACAAATGCTAGAGGTTTTGCTTCCATAAGTTATATAAATAATATTTATCAATAATGGATTTAAATAATTTAAATACACAATTAAAAAAACTTACAAATCACTTTTTATCAGAAAAATATGATTATGTTATAAGTAATGGTAAAGTTTTATTGGCTAAATATCCTTTTAGTTCATACTTACAAAATTTAATTGGTTCTTCTTATCAAAAAATTGGTCATTTAGAAAATGCTGAAAATCATTTTCAAAAAGCAATTAAATTGGATACAAACAATATAGCTGCCATAAATAATCTTGCTAACACTTATAAATCAATGCATGAATATTTAAAAGCTGAAGAACTATACAAAAGAGTATTAGAAAAAAATTCTAAAAATATAAATACATTAATTAATTATGGAAATTTAAAAATAGAATTATTTAAGTACGAAGAAGGCATTAATTTTTTAAGTAAAGCATTAAAAATTGATGATAAAAATATTTTTGCCAACTACAATATTGGTATGGCTTATTTAGATCTTGGAAAAAATTCTTTAGCAAATAAACACTTTATAAAAACGCTAGAAATTAATGAAAACTTTACATATGCAGATCAAAAAATTTCAACATTTACAGATTATACAAAAAATAAGGATCACTTATTAAAAATGATAAATAAAATAAAGAATGAAAAAATTAGGAAAAATGAAAAAATTTTTTTACATTTTGCATTGGGTAAAGCTTACGAGGATATAAAAGATTATAAAGAAAGTATAAAAAATATAAATAAAGGGAACAAGTTAAAATCTGAATACACAAACTATGATATCCAAAAAGATTTACAATTTACTGATAACATAATTAAAAATCTAATAAATGTAGATTTTAATAAAATTAAATTAAAAAAAAACGAAGATAAAAAATACATTTTTGTATTAGGAATGCCTAGATCAGGAACTAGTTTGTTAGAACAAATTTTATCTTCTCACAGTAATGTTTATGGAGTCGGAGAGTTACCTTTTTTAAGAAAATTAATAACTAAAAACTTTAATTTTTATGAAAAAAAAATAATTAGTTTAGAAAATAATACAGATATATTAAATCAAATATCTTCGAATTATAAAAAATATACTAGTTTTTTTGAAAATAAAAAAAAATACTTACTTGATAAATCACCATTAAATTTTATGTGGGCTGGATTCATAAAAATACTTTTTCCTAACTCTAAAATAATCTATATAAAAAGAAAACCAATTGACGTTTGCATATCTTGTTACAAAAATATTTTTGAATCAAATTTAAATTGGGCATATGACTTAAAAAATATAGCTAATTTTTACAAAAACCATCAAAAATTAATGAATTTTTGGAAAGAAAAAAAAATAAATTTTTATGAAATAACTTATGAAAACTTAATTAATAACTTTAATTATGAGTTGAATAAAATTCTTGAATATTGTGAACTTCCATTTGAAGAGAATTGCATAGATTTCTATAAATCAAAATCGCCTGTAAAAACTGTTAGTATAAACCAAGTAAGACAGCCAATTTATAAAACATCAATAGATAAATATAAATTTTATAAAGAAGAAGTTAAAATTATTTCTGATATTTTAGAAGAGTAAAAAAAAAGGCCCCGAAATCTCGGGGCCTTTAAATACTTAAAAAATATTAGACTTTAGAATGATAATGACAAGCTAAGTTCCATATTTTCATCAGTAGTACCAGATACACCATTCACGTTATCTGCATCGTTCATAGCTAATCTGAATGAAGCTGATCCCATTGTGTAAGCTGCACTTAAACCTGTGCTGTCTTCAGTCATATTAGTTCCAGATGGATCATCGTCTTCGTTTTCCATGCTGTTGTAAGAAACTGAAAGATTTTCATTAACTGCTAAAGCAATACCAAACTCTTCAACATTGTTACCGTTTTCGTTAGCACCACCTGTCTGAGATTCTGATTGCTGATAACCTACAGAAATTGAACCTACAACGTAGTTAATAGCCATAGTGTGTTCTGTGTCATCATTAGCAGAAGCAGCACTTTGATCATCAGTAATACTATGACCATAAGCTAATGTTAAACCTGAAATAGCTTCAGGCGCATAAGTTATAGCATAGTTGTAACCACTTGAGTTACCTGCTCCAGACATTGCTCCAGCTTCTTGTTTAGCTGTAGAGTTGATAGTTGGGTGATACTCTAAATCTAGAGTAAAGCCCATTACTGTTGGTGACTTATATGTTAAAGCGTTAGTGTCGCCTTGACCGTCAAGAGAGTGTCCTGATCCAGAAACTCCATGACCTGCTTCTTCATATGCAGTTGGAACTTCGTTTCCTAATGTTCCGATACCAGCATATCCAGCACCTTGATCAATACCGATTGTACCCAGATCACCCATGTCAAACTTAATGTAAGCAGAGTCAGCTGCAGTGTTCTGACCAGCAAAGTCTGTAGCGGCTGTAAAAGTCCAACCGTTATCTAACTCTCCTGTACCAGTTATACCGATATTGAAAGAACTACCTAGTGGGTTACCAGTACTATCACTAGTACCACCTGTTGTTGAGTAAGTAACTTCAGCACCACCACTCAATACTACATCAGCTTGAGAAGCGCCAATCATAGCAAGAGATCCAGCAAGAGCTGTAAGACCTACTTTTTTAAAATTGTTCATAATTTTCTCCTTTTCAATAATAATTATTATGAATGCTGAATTTTTAGCAGATTTAGCTTTCTGGATACTTGAATTTTATTGTTTTTAAACATTTTTTTAATATATGTTGCAATAATACCACATTAAAAATTTATCAATTTATAAGCTTTTTTTAACGTTTTTGTGTAATTTGTATTTATTTATTGAAAAAATGCTCATAGAAAGATCAATGTGACCAGATACATAAAATCATATGCAATTTTATTCCTAATTTTTTTAATTCTTAATTCATGTGGAATTTACAGACCTGTTGATTCAAGGGTTATACCAGTAAATGAGGAAGAAAGAGTAAAACAAAATATAGAACAAGGAAAGGGAATAAAGCTTGGTGGTAATTTAGCGAACAGAGGTGGTGATTTCCAGTTTGCATCTGCAAATCCGATGTGGAGAGCAAGTCTAGATATTTTAAATTTTATACCATTGGCTAATGCTGACTATGGAGGAGGTATAATAATAACTGATTGGTATTCACCTAAACAAAAAGATAATGAATCAATTAAAATAACTATAAGGTTTCTATCAAATGAAATAAGGCCCGATGGTTTAGAAATATTAATTTTTAAAAAAAATTGTAAAGTTTATGAAAATTGTGAAATTATAAATTCAAAGAATAATTTAAGTAATGAAATTAAATTAGCTATCCTAAAAAAAGCTGCAGAAATAGAAAAAAAAGGTCTTAAAAAACATACTAGAGGAAAGGTGTTAAAGGAAACTCCAATACTCAAGACTCCCTGGGGAAAGAAAAAGAAAAAGAAAAAATAGTGTTAATAAAAAAACTTTTATTTTAATTTAATATCAAAAATTTATTGTATAAAAATCAAATTTATTTAATTAATTATGGAAAGATATAATCATAAAACCATAGAAAAAAAATGGCAATCTTTTTGGGAAAAAAAAGATTTGTTTAAAACCGAATTAGATAAAAATAAAAAAAAATTTTATTGCTTAGAAATGTTTCCTTATCCTTCAGGAAAAATTCATATGGGACATGTTAGGAATTATACAATTGGAGATGTTTTAGCACGTTATAAATCTATGCAGGGATATAATGTTTTACACCCGATGGGTTGGGACTCTTTTGGAATGCCTGCTGAAAATGCTGCTAGAGAAAATAAACTTGACCCAAAAACTTGGACAGAAAATAATATTAAAATAATGAAAAGCCAGCTTAAAAAACTAGGTCTTTCTATTGATTGGAATAGAGAAATTTCAACTTGCTCACCTGAATATTATAAACATCAACAAAACTTTTTCTTAGATCTCTATGAAAAGGGGTTAGTTTATAGAAAAGAAAATTATGTAAATTGGGATCCTATTGATGAAACTGTTCTTGCCAATGAACAAGTAATAGATGGAAAGGGATGGAGATCAGGAGCAATAGTTGAAAGAAAAAAATTAAATCAATGGTTTTTTAATATTTCAAAATTTTCAGAAGATTTATTAAAGGGATTAGAAGATCTTGATCAATGGCCAAACAAAGTAAAAATAATGCAAAAAAATTGGATAGGAAAATCATTTGGATGTGAAATAGATTTTAAAATTGAAGGGAATAAATCAATAGACAAAATAAAATGTTTTACTACAAGACCTGATACACTTTTTGGTTTTTCATTTCTTGCTTTATCAGTTGATCATCCTGTATCTAAATTATATGAAAATAATAAAGAGTTCAAAAAATTTAAAATTGAATGTAACAAATCTGGTACAACTGAAGAGTCTATAGCAAATGCAGAAAAGCTAGGATTTAAAACTGATTTAGTTGCGTTAAATCCTTTAGACAAAAGTATTAAAATGCCAGTTTATTTTGCTAATTTTGTTCTTATGGATTATGGATTTGGAGCAATTTTTGGATGTCCCGCACACGATCAAAGAGACTTTGACTTTGCAAAAAAATATAATTTAGATATCAAATGGGTAATTAAACCAGAGAATTCTGATGATAACTTTAAATCAGAAAAAGCATACACTGGCCCAGGAATAGTTTTTAATTCTAAATTTCTAGATGGTTTAAAAGTCCCAGAAGATTCAATTATTAAATCAATCGAACATCTTGAAAAAGAAAATATAGGTAAAAAAAAAATTAACTTTAGATTAAAAGATTGGGGAGTATCTAGGCAAAGATATTGGGGATGCCCGATACCAATAGCATATGATAAAAACAATAAAGAAATAAAGGTTCCAAGAGAAAGTTTACCAGTATTACTTCCAAACAATATAGATCTGAATGTTAAAGGAAATCCTTTAGATTCAGATTTAAAATGGAAAAGTACCGTTATTGATGGAAAGAAATGCCATAGAGAAACTGATACTTTGGATACTTTTGTGGACTCATCTTGGTATTTTTTAAGATTTTGTTCTGCAAAAAATAAAAGTGAGGGATTTAATCAAAAAGAAATTGACTATTGGATGCCTGTTGATCAATACATTGGAGGAGTTGAACATGCAATTTTGCATTTGTTATACTCTCGTTTTTTCATGCAAGCACTTTCTTATAATAACAATCAGTTTAAATTAACAGAACCCTTCCAAGGTCTTTTTACACAAGGTATGGTTTGCCATGAAACATATAAGGATAAAAATAATAACTGGTTAAACCCGGAAGAAGTAATATCAGAGGATGGTAAAAATTTTTACTTAAAAGATAAACCTAATGAAAAAGTAATTGTTGGTGCCACTGAGTCAATGTCTAAATCAAAGAAAAATACTATTGACCCCGAAGATATTATTAAAAATTATGGAGCAGATGCTGTTAGATTATTTATTCTTTCTGATAGTCCTCCTGAAAAAGATGTTCAATGGACTGAACAGGGTATGATTGCATCATATAAATTTATCCAAAAACTTTGGATTCTTCATAATAAAATTTTAGATAAAATTAATTTAAATCAGAAAGAAGATGAGGTTGATTTAAATGAATTTACAAATCATTTAATAGAAAAAATTACTAAAAATATTGAAAAATTTCACTACAACGTAATAGTTGCTAATTTCTATGAAATGTACAACTACTTAATTAAGGTGATTGATAGACCAATTAATGCTGAGTTATTGAAAAAAAATTATATTAAAATTTTAAATCTTTTGATTCCATTTGTTCCACATTTGGCAAGTGAATGTCTTAGTTGCTTTGAAAAAACTGATATTAAATGGCCAAAATCAGATCCAAAATATTTAATTTCGAAATTTACAAATATAGTAATACAAATAAATGGGAAAAAAAGAGATGTATTTAAAGTTAATTATGGAATTAATGAAGATCAATTACTACAACAAATTAAAAAAAGTGATAAAATGGTAAATTATCTAAAGGAAAAAGAAATTGTTAAAAAAATATATGTTCCGAATAGATTAATAAACTTGATTGTTAGATGAAAAAGATAATTATATTTTTTTTTTTAATAGTATTAAGCTCATGTGGTTATAATTCTATTTACAATATTGATAAAAGCAAAATAAGCATTGTTGATGTAAGTTATCAAGGTGATGAATTTATTAATAATAGAATTTCTAAAAGCATTAATAATTACAAATATACTGGGGATGAGAAGAGCAGGAAGTACAATTTAGAAATTTATTCAAAAAAAGAAAAAAAAATAACTGCTAAAGATTCAGAAGGCAATCCAAAAGTTTTCTCTCTTTCTATTACATTAAAAGTAGTTTTTGAAAATCAAGACGGAGAAAAAATTACAAAAAATTTTAATGAAGATTTTACATATAATACTATGTCAAATAAATTTAAATTAAAACAATACGAAAAAAATATTTTAAATGACATAATTTTTGAGTTAATACAGGAAATTGTATTCTCAATTGAAAGCTTATAGTGATAGTTAAATTATTCGAAATAAACAAAATTAAAACTTCTCAATATAATTTTTATTTATTTTATGGTGAAAATGAAGGTTTAAAAAATCAAACAATTTACGATTATTTTTATAAGAAATGCAATAAATCAAGGGAAAAATATGAAGAAAGTGAAGTTTTAAATAATTATGAAAATTTCATATCAAATTTATTAAATCGCTCTTTATTTCAGGAAGAAAAACTCATTATAATATCAAGAATATCGGAAAAAATATTAAAATTAATTGAAGAGTTAATTGATAGAAACATAAATGATGTAACTTTTATACTTAACTCAGGGATTCTTGAAAAAAAATCAAAACTTAGAAAATTTTTTGAAAAAGAAAAAAAATTAGTATGTATCCCATTTTATACAGATGATATAAAAACATTATCAATTTTAGCAAATAATTTTTTTAAATCTAAAAAAATTCAAGTTTCTCAAGAAACTATAGATTTGATTGTTCAAAGATGTAGAGGCGATCGTCAAAATTTAAATAATGAATTAGAAAAAATATTAAATTTTATGCTCAATAAAAAACAAATAAATATAGATGAGGTTTTAAAACTAACTAACCTAGCAGAAAATTATAGTGTTTCTGAGCTAGTAGATAATTGCTTATCAAAAAATTTAAAAAAAACAATTAATGTTCTTAATGAAAACAACTATTCTTCAGAAGACTGTATTTTGATTTTACGAACTATGCTACTAAGAGCTAAGAGGTTGTTAAAACTTAGAGAAGAATTTGAACAAAAAAAAAGTGCTGAAATGGTAATAAATTCATATAAACCTCCAATTTTTTGGAAGGACAAGGAAATAGTAAAAAAACAAGTTTTAAGTTGGTCTAAAGAAGATGCACAAGATTTGATTTATGAAATTAATGATATTGAAATTTTATTAAAAAAAAATGCAGAAAAGTCATTAAATATTATATCTGATTTTATTTTAAAGAATGTAGCGATGTCTAATAGTTCAACTTTATAACTTCTATAAGTCTATTAAGCTGTTCCGAATTTTTATAATCAAATGATATTCTACCAGAATTATTTTTCTTATTTTTGATATAGACTCTAATACCAATTTTTTCTTTTAAATCATCTTCTAGATTTTTTAGATTAGCATCTTTTGAAATTAATTTTATTTTCTTTGATGATTTGAATACTCTAACTAAATTTTCAGCTTGTCTTACTGATAATTTTTTTTCAATAATTTTTCTTGCTAAAAAATGTGCATTTTCTAAATTAACAAGGATTTTTGCATGACCTTGGGAAAGTTTGCCCTCTTCAATTAACCCAAGCACTTCTTTTGGTAAAGATAATAGTCTTAAACTATTAGTTATATGAGTCCTGCTTTTACCAATAAACTTTGCAACTTTTTCTTGATCATAGCTAAAATCATCAATAAGCCTTTGATACCCTTGTGCTTCTTCAATAGGATTTAAATCGTTTCTCTGAACATTCTCTACAATAGCAAATTCTAATGATTTTAAATCATCCGCCTCTATTTCGACCACAGGAACTTCATGCAGGCCCGCATTTTGCGCTGCTAACCATCTTCGTTCACCAGCGATGATTTCATATTTATTATCTAATTTTGATTTTCTAACTATTATTGGCTGTATAATTCCTCTTTCCTTTATTGAATTTGTAAGATCTTCTAAACTTTCTTTTTCAAATCTTTTTCGCGGCTGCAATTTGTTTCTAACTATAGAACTAATTGAAATTTTGTTTTTCATTATAGTAGACTTTGTATCTCCTATAAGTGATGACAAACCTCTACCTAAGCCTCTTTTTGTTTTGAATGGATTGATCATGCTGCGCTTTCCATTATTTTTTCTTGATTTAAAAACTCTTCGGTAAAGCTAAAATATGACTTGCTTCCAGGACAACCTTTATCATATATCAATACTGGCACCCCATGAGAAGGGGCTTCTGATAGTCTTACGTTTCGTGGGACTACAGTTTGGTATACCTTATCCTTAAAATATTCTCTTGCTTCTTTTTCTACCTCACTGGATAATTTATTTCTCTTATCATACATTGTTAACAGTATGCCTTTTATTATAAGATTAGGATTTAAATTATTTTTTATTCTTTCTATTGTCTTCATAAGCTGAGTTAACCCCTCTAAAGCAAAAAATTCAGTTTGAAGTGGTACAACTAGTGAGTTTGAGGCTACCAGCGCCATAATTGTCAACAAACTAAGTGATGGAGGGCAATCAATAAGGACATAATCATATGATGCCCTAGAATCATTTAAATAAGCCATTATTTGCTCCTTTAAAATAAAAGCTCTACGACCATCACTGGCGGTTTCAACCTCTAGACCGGATAAATCAACGTTAGATGTTATCAAATCTAAATTTTCGAATGTAGTTTTACGTATTACATCAGAAATATTCTTTGTTCCATTAAGAACATTATAGATTGTTTGATCTGAGTCATCTGTATTTGAAAAACCAAGTCCTGTTGTTGCATTACCTTGTGGATCCAAATCAATTACTAAAATTTTTTTACCTTTCATTGAAAGACCGGCAGCAAGATTTATTACTGTTGTTGTTTTTCCTACTCCACCCTTCTGATTTATAATTGATAAAATTTTTCCGTTCATTTTTTTTTTAAATTACTAATTTTAATTAAAATAGAATCTTCACTTGTTAAGCTTTTTTTTTCTGTATACTCAAATTCCCATTTTTTCAAAGCATCCTTTAATATTTCTTTTCCATTTTTCCCCAAAAATAAAATTATATTTTTGAAAGTATTAAAATTATTTTTTGCTAAATCTAATATTACAGGCAGAGGCTTGAATGCTCTTGCTACAATTAAGTCGGTACTTAAATTTTTTTCTTCAAAAATATTTTTTTGAAAAATTTTAGTGTTGAGATTAAGTTTTTTTGAAACCTCTTCTAAAAAATTACTTTTGTGGTAACTTTTTTCATATAAATGAAACCTCATACTCGATTTTTTATGCTTCATTATAATAGCCAAAACTATACCGGGTAGACCTGAGCCCGATCCTATATCAGTGCATATATTATCATTTTTATTAATAAAATCAATTATTTGCGCACTGTCAATTATATGTCTTTCTCTGGAAACTGCCTCTGAACCTGCACTAATAAGATTAATTTCTTTGTTCTTCTCTAAAATTAGAGATCTAAACTCCTCAAGCTCTGGAAATGTTTCACGTGAAACATTTAGAGGTTCTAATTTTGAATATTCTAAAATGTTCGAATCAATCAAGCTATATGCTTAATAGACTTTCTTTTGACATGAGACAACAAAATATATGCTGCAGCAGGTGTAATACCATCAATTCTTAGTGCCTGACCCATAGTTTTGGGCCTTATTTGCTTAAATTTAGACTTAACTTCATTTGATAATCCACTTAAACGATCATAATTAACATTTTCAGGTATTTTAAGATTTTCATCTCTTTTAAATGCTAAAATATCTGCATTTTGTTTAATTAAATAACCTCTATAATGGGCATTTATTTCGATTTGATCATCAATTTCTTTAGAAATATATGATATTTCTGGCCAAATTTTTCTAATTTTAAGCATATCAACACTTTTTTGACTTAACATTTGAGATGCTGTCCTTATAACTCCATCCTGAGCTATACTAACTCCAAATTTTGATGCTTTGGACGGTGTAATAGTTAATTTATCCATTTTACTTGAAATTTTGAATAAATTTTTAGACTTTTCATTAAATATTTCAGCCCTATTTTTTTGAACTAGACCTATATTAATTCCTTTTTTTGTAAGTCTTAAATCTGCATTATCTGCCCTAAGTGTAAGTCTGTATTCAGCTCTAGAAGTAAACATTCTGTAAGGCTCCGCAACACCTTTCGTAACTAGATCATCTATCATTACTCCAATATAAGCCTCGGATCGATCTAAAATAAATGGTTCCTGTCCTTTAACTGATAAAGCAGCATTAGTTCCAGCAATAAGACCTTGAGCTGCTGCCTCTTCATACCCTGTTGTCCCATTTATCTGGCCTGCAAGATATAAATTTTGTATTTTTTTTGTTTCTAGGGTTAAAAATAGCTCTCTAGGATCCACGTAGTCATATTCTATTGCATATCCTGGCCTTAAAATTTTTACATTCTCTAAACCATTGATTTTATTACATATTTCTTGTTGAACATCAGTTGGCAGCGATGTTGAAATACCATTTGGGTAGACCGTATTATCATTTAAACCTTCTGGTTCAAGAAATATTTGATGTCTTTGCTTTTCAGAAAATTTAACTACTTTATCCTCTATAGATGGACAATATCTAGGGCCCACACCCTTAATACTACCTGAATACATTGCGCTACGATTTATATTTTTTGAAATTATTTTATGAACTTCATCATTCGTATAAGTAATTCTGCATGATACTTGTTTATTAATATTTTTTTTTGTTAAAAATGAAAAAAAGTAAGGATCATCATCCGCAAATTGTTCTTCTAAATTTTCAAAATTAATTGTACTTTTATCTAGACGAGGAGGTGTTCCAGTTTTAAGTCTACCAATTTTAAAATCAAATTTCTTTAATTGTTCACTTAGTCCTGTTGTAGGTTTCTCATTATATCTACCAGCGGGAGTTTTATTTTCACCAACATGAATCAAACCATTCAAAAAAGTGCCAGTTGTTAGTATTAGCTTGGATGTTTTAATTTTTTTCCCAGACTTAGTTATAAAGCCGTTTATACGGTTTTTTAAAAATATAAACCTAATTACAGGATCTGAAAAAATCGTTAAATTACAGTAGTTTGCAAGTTTTTCTTGCATATATTTCTTATATAGTGTTCTATCACTTTGAGTTCTAGGGCCTCTTACTGCTGGTCCTCTGCTCCTATTTAAAAGCCTAAATTGTATTGCTGATTTATCTGCTATATCACCCATTACACCGTCTAGGGCATCAATTTCCCTAACTAAGTGCCCTTTACCTAAACCTCCGATTGCTGGGTTACAAGACATCTCACCAATAGTTTCTATGTTGTGAGTAAATAAAGCTGTGTTAACTCCTAAACGAGCTGCAGCTGCTGAAGCTTCACAACCTGCATGCCCACCTCCTATAACTACAACATCAAATATTAATTCATTCTGCATGGACTGAATCTATATCTGAATATATTATTTACAAGTTTAGACTAAAATAATGCCAAAAAGCTATATTTATCAATGTTTTTCTCTATATTAGTTAAGAAAAGGCTTATAAAACTTATCTTATTTGCCTATGCAAAAATCGTTGAAAATGCTACCTAATACCTCCTCAACATCAACTTTTCCAACAATCATTCCTAGATGCCTTGTGGCTAATCTTAAATCTTCTGCTGATTTGTCAAATTCTTCATTTTGATTTTTTTTCTCAAAGTCTTCTAAATGTAAAACGCATTTTTCTAAATGTCTTCTATGTCTTTCTCTTGTAATTATAATATCATCTGAATTAATAAATTGTTTTTTTAATTTATTTTTAATTAAATTAATTAGTTCTTCCAAATTTTTTTCTTCCTTTAGCGATATATAAATTGGATTATATTTTTTAAAATCATTGACCATACTATCAATCCCAAGGTCAGATTTATTGATCACCAAAATTGATTTTTTTGTAACTATATCTTTCAAAAAGCCAGTAAAATGGGCACTTTTAGGCTCTATTACTACTATATTCAAATCAGCATTTTCAGCTTTTTTTAATGCAAGTTTTATTCCTTTTTTTTCTATTTCGTCCTTAGAGTCCCTTATTCCTGCAGTATCAGAGATAACAACTGGCAATCCATTAATATTTAAATGTGTCTCTATAACGTCCCTTGTTGTTCCAGCAATTTCTGAAACTATTGAGACTTCTCTTTTAGATAAATAATTAAGCAAGGTAGATTTTCCTGCATTAGATGGTCCTACAATTGCTATTTTAAAACCTTCTCTTATTCTTTCTCCAACTTTATTATCATTTAAAATTTTTTTTATTTCTGATTTAATTTTTTCAGAATCTTTTTTAATATTTTTCAAAATATCTTTAGGCAACTCCTCGTCCGGAAAATCAATTTTAGCTTCAACATTAGATAAAATTTTTAATAGCCGTTCTCTTAATGAAATAAACTTCTGTGAGTTTTGACCGGTCATTACCTTAACAGATTGTCTTCTCTGAATTTCTGTTTCAGCAGCAATTAAATCACCTATACCTTCTGCTTTTAACAAATTTATTTTACCATTTTGAAAAGCGATTTTAGTAAACTCTCCTGGTTCTGCTAATCTACAGTTTTTTATCTCTGAAATTGAATTCAATATTTTTTCAATTACTGCTCTGCTGCCATGGACATGTATTTCTGCCATATCTTCGCCTGTGTAGCTCTGAGGCCCAGGAAACCAGGTAATCAGACCTTCGTCGATCAGCTCATTATTGTTGATATTGTTCACTTTTTTAAGTGTAGCGACTCTTGGCTTTGGAAAACTCCCATTTGTTAGCTTTGATATAACGTTCTTCGTGTCAGGACCAGAAATCCTTATTACAGCAACCCCAGAAATTCCAGGTCCGGATGAAAGTGCATAAATCGTCATTATATACAGTATATATCGTATTTTATTTAGATTAAATTATTAATTTATCTATCTCAAAACTTAAATATCCAAAAAATGACACTGAGTTATTTAACTCAATGGAGGTACTGCTTAATTATAGATAAGATAATTCGATCATTTCCTTATAAAATTTTTCTTCAATTTTTTGTGAGATTTCCTTAGGTAAAATATTTTTCCAATTATTTAGTTTACCCTGATTAAAAAAATCACCGCTTTTAT
>CACAMG010000013.1 GCA_902533585.1 uncultured Pelagibacteraceae bacterium | reverse complement strand
TGACTTTATTGCTAAAAAATTAATCAATTTTTTTAGTTGATTAATTTACAATTTCTTTCATGTAAACTAATCTTTTTTCTTTAATTGATTTTTCTGCAGCCTCTCCTATCGCAACAGAAACTAATCCATCTTGCAAAGAAACTTCGGCTTTCATTTTTTTTTTAATTGCTTTTATAAATGATAAATGTTGATAATAAGTTGATCCATAGTGATAACCTGCATTAAGTATTTTTTTGTCAACTTTTATGGTCTGCTTTTTTGTTTTCAAATTTTTTCTTAGTCCAATTCTAATTTCAGAAGAGCTTTTTCCAGATTGTTGAGAAGGAACAGATGTTTCTATTTTACCTTTATTACCTACAGCAAGTAATTCTTCTTGCATGTCAGAATTTTCAGCAAACATGCATAAATCTAATAGACCCCTAACACCATTTTTAAAATTAACTACAACATAAGCATTATCAATAATATCTGGTTTTTTATTATTATATCTTTCGTTAATATGATTAACATCTTGATTGCCGCTAGCATAAACGCTAATCGGTTCGCTTTTAATAATTAAACGCATTAAATCAAAAAAATGACAGCATTTTTCAACGAGAGTGCCTCCTGTATTTTTTGAAAAACGATTCCAATTTTTTACTTTTACTAAAAATGGAAAACGGTGTTCTCTAATTGAAAGTGCTTTTATATTTCCAATCGATTTATTGTGAATCTCTTGTATAAATTTTGCAACTGGTGGCATATACCTATATTCCATTGCGGTCCAAATTATTGATGGATAATTTTTTGCTAACTTCTTAAACTCAATACAATCTTTTGTATTTACACAAAGAGGTTTTTCAACAAGAATATGTTTTTTTGATTTTAAAACATCTTTTAAAATTTTTAAATGTGTAAAATTTGGAGTAGAAATTAAATAAACATCAGCGATATTTTTTTTTATTAATTCTTTATGACTTTTAAAAAATAAAACCTGTTTTTTTAAAATTTTCTTACATTTTATTATAGATTGTCTATGAATATCTGATATTGCAACAACTTCTGCATCTTTTATTATTGAAAGATTTTGAATATGTTCTTGGGTCATTGTGCCCGCTCCTATTATTGCATATCTAATTTTTTTCATATTAAGTGTTTTTAATCTATTAATAATCCACTTGGAACTTTATTTGGTTTGGAAAGAGGTCTATTATTTCCACTTTTGCCAGTTAAGGATTTTAAAAACTCAACCAGGTAATAAACTTCTTTATCACTCAACTCTATAGGTTTTATGTCTATACTTGATAAAATCCTTTCTTGTTCTCTTTTATCTGAAAAAGTTACAAAATCTATATCTTCTAGCCATTCGGCTTTAGGCAAGTTTGCAAGCTTGGGTTTCCAAATCTTATACATTCCTTTTGGATCTAAATGATGTTTGATAATTCCCTTAAGTGTTGGGTAGGCTCCATTATGTCCATAAGGTGCAGTCAAAGATACATTTCTTAAAGCTGGTGTTTTGAATTTATACATATCATTTAAATCATCTGTTTCGACCATGCGTCCTACATCACGGGCATAGGGATCGAAAGGTCTTGTTCTTCCAGGTCCAAATTGTGGAATTCCTAGCGAGTAAAATTGTTGATTAGTCATTAAAGATCCGGAATGACATGAGCTACAATTAGCTTTTCCATAAAATAACTCCATCCCTTTCTTTTGGTCAGTGTTTAAAGAATTCTTATTTCCATTTAAATAATCATCGAAAGGTGAGTCAAATGAAGTCCATTGATGAATTTCAAAAGCAGCAATAGAATTTACAACATGAGTAATGTCAATATCTAAGGAGCTATCAACATCATCAAAAGCACTTTTGAATAATTCAACATATTCTGGAATTGCGCGAATTCTATCTGTTATAACTGGCCAGACAGCATCTATTCTCATACTATCTTTTCCAACTTTAGAGATTAATCCTATTATTTCATTTTCACCTGGATTACCTGCCATTTCAAATTGTCTTGTCAAAGGAAATAAAGCTTGAACTGCAACAATATTATCTAAACCTTTTGGAAGCGCTTCTTGTGCTGGTGTATTAAAATTATTACCAAATATATTTGACTTAGTTACTCTTCCATCATGCAGCAAAGTAGTAATTTCTTTAAATCCTAAATTCCATAATGCTAAAGAATTTCGTGGAATACGTTTTTTAATTTTATCAGCACCTACACCAGCTGTTCTGTTTGGACCTAACCCTTGACCGCCTTCTCCAATACCCAGTGAAAGACCATCTGAGCCTCCAAACTCACGATTATGACATGTTGCACAAGAAATATTACGGTTTGCTGATAAAATTTTGTCGTGAAATAAAAGTTTACCAAGTTTAGCTTTTTTTATATCAACTTTATGAAAATCATTAATTGACAAAGGTTTTGGCAATTCATTTGCATATGTTTTGTTTACTGAAATCAAAAATGGAACTATAAATATTATAATTTTTAAATGATTAAATATATTTTTATAATTTTGTTTATACCGTCTATAGTTTTTGCAGAAATAGAAAATGCTAGAGATCTGATGGAAGAAGGTAAATTTAAAGAAGCTATGGAAGAACTTCTTCCAGCTGCAAGGTCTGGAAATGCTGATGCTGAAGAACTTATTGGCATTATGTACGCGATGGGACTTGGTGTTGAAAGAGATGATGTTAGAGCTTTCGAATGGTACCTTAGATCTTCTATGAAAGGTCATCCTGGTGCTCAGTCTGGAGTCGGGTGGTATTATGAAATTGGAAGAGGTCTTCCAGTTCCCGATCTTGTTAGAGCTTATACTTGGTATGGTTTGTCTGCAATAGGAGGAGATCCTGATGCTGCCATTTCCCAGGAGGAGGTAATTAAGAAAATGACTCCTGAACAAATTGAAAAAGCTCATATTTTAATAAATGATTATAAATCTTGGATTTATCCATTTAGATAATGGGACGGAATAATATCCGCCCCAAAATCGTTTTTCAATTATAGATCTTTTTTATAATCTGAAGATGCTCTTTTCTCTGCGCTTTTAACTGCTTTTGTCAAAGCATTAAAGATTTCTTTTCCACCTTTAACATTTGATTTAAACCAATCATACACAGGTGAAGCTGCTTTTTTAAATGCAGCCTTTTGATCTGGAGTAGGAACATATAAATTTCCACCACCAGCTACAAAGTCCTCATATGCTTTAATTGATTTTCTTTTTGGTGAAGCAAAAGTAGCTTGTTGTAATGCATAAAAACCATCTGTAATAACTTTTTTCAGATCTTCAGGCATTGATTGATACTTTGCATTATTCATCCACCAAAGTGCGCCCATGTAAGCATGTCCATCTAAAGTAACATATTTTAGACCTGCATCTGGAAACTTCATGTTCATAATGTCAGTAATTCCATTTTTAGATCCTTCAACAACTCCAGTTTGAAATGAAGTAAACAGTTCTGGCCATGGTATAGGAGTTGGTGAAGCACCAAGTGCTCTAACCAATTCTTGTGGTAGATCAGCAACAACTGTTCTAATTTTTAAACCTTTCATATCAGATGGGTTTGCAATTTGTCTTTTTGTGTTTGCAAAATTTCTCCAACCACCTGTATTTCCAATAGTCATTAGTCTAATTGAATCATTTGAGTCTTTAAGAGCCATTTTTCTCATTGTTCTAACAAAATCACTCTTTAAAACATCTTCGGCAATTCTGTCATCTGACATCAAGTAAGGTAAGTCAAGAACTTGAACATAAGGAAATACTCCTGCTGCCCCTCCTGATGTAGAAATATAAATATCTATACTTCCATCAGATACACCCTGTAAACATTCTGCTCCTTTAGAACATAATTGAGTTCCTACAAATAATTCTACAGCAATTTTACCATTTGATGCTGACTCAACATAGTTTTTAAAAACTATTGATCCGTCATAGTCTTCATCTTGATCATTTGAATTCATTGTCATTCTTAGATTATAATCAGCAGCTAAAGCTGAAAACGAAAATCCAACCAACAATACTAATGAAAACAATGATCTTAACATTTTCTTTAATAACATTTTCCCCTCCGTTAATTTTAGATGTTAAATATACTGAATAAATAATGAAGAGTCTAATGATAGAAATGCAAGAATTTATTGTAATTATTAATTATTTTGCAAAGCCTGTTAATAAAGGAATAGTCATTGATATAGAAGGAAAATATGTAATCAAAAATATAACCAAAACTTCAACAGCCAAGAAAGGTAAAATCGCCTTTGCAATTGTCTCTACCCTTTCACCTGACACTGATGAAGCCACAAATAAAACTAATCCCATGGGTGGAGTAGCTAACCCAACAGTTAAATTAACAGACATAATAATTGCAAAATGTACAGGGTGTACTCCAAGTTCAACAAAAACTGGTCCAAGAATTGGACCTAATATTATTATTGCTGGACCTGCATCAAGAAACATTCCTACAATGAACAAAAGTATATTAATTAAAAATAATAATATGTAAGGATTATTACTTAGGCTTAATACAAACTCAGCAAGATATTCCGGAGCATGAGATAAGCTTACAACCGTCTTAAATGCCATAGCTGCGCCTACTAAAAGTAATACTACAGATGAAACCATTGCTGCTTTAGTGAAAACTTTTGGTATATCTTTCCACGTTAGTGTTCTTAAAACAAATAAACCAATGAATAGTGCATAAGCTGCTGCGACGGCAGAGGCTTCTGTCGGAGTAAATATTCCTCCTAAAATACCTCCTAAAATTATAATTGGAGTCATTAAAGGGAAGAAAGCTTTTAAAGATGCTTTTCCTCTTTCATTCCATGAAGCTTTAGATGTAACTGGAGGAAAATTATGAAAATTTGCTAAAAATTTTACCATTATCATAAGACTAACTCCAACCAAGATTCCAGGAACAATTCCTGCTAAGAATAATGCGGCAACACTTTCTCCCATAACATATGCATAAATAATCATTATGCCTGAAGGAGGAATGATTGGGCCAATAACTGAACTTGCCGCAGTTATAGCTGCTGCAAATTTTTTTGTATAACCTTGTTTTTCCATTGCTGGAATCAACATAGATCCAATCGCTGAAGTATCTGCCACAGCTGAACCAGATAATCCCGCAAATAACATTGAAGTCAAAATATTAACATGAGCCAAACCTCCTCTTAAATGCCCCATCATCGCTTGGCTAAATTCGACAAGTCTTAAAGTAATTCCTCCTCTATTCATTAATTCTCCAGCCAACATAAAAAAAGGTATTGCCATCAAAGGAAAACTATCAATTCCATTATAAATATTTCTATAAAGCATTGCTGCATCTCTCCCTTGATCGTTCAACCAAAGTAAAATACCAGGTGCCGCTAAAAGACTAAAAAATACAGGTAATCCTATTAGCAAGAAAATTAAAAACAAAGGTAAAAACCATATTAACATTTAGGACTCCAACTTCTCTCTATCCTTATCTAAAGGTAAATTATTTTCAGAATTAAATATTGATAAAATATTTCTTAAAACCAATTCAACATTAACTAATATTAATAAAAATATACCAACCGGTAAAGACATGTACATCCATGCTAACTTCATGGCTTCTGTTTTTCCTCCTAATAAAGAAAATGGAATTTTTATAGAAGAAGAGCTAAATATCCAACCGGCATTTATATGTTTTAAGCCCATTTCAAAACCAATTAACAAAACAGTTAAAGAAACTAACAAAATTAAAAAAATCAAAATATTGGATAAAATTTTGGGTAAAAATCTTTCAAACATCTCAATAGAAACAAAACCACCCCAACGATAGGCGGAAGGTGCTATCAAACCTGTCATCCACAACATAAAGAATCGAGCTACTTCATCTGGCCACGGCAAAGCATTATTTAAAACATATCTGAAAAATACCTGAATAATAATAACAATTACCATTATTAAAATGGCTATCCATGCAAGTTGTCGACCAATACGAAGAGTAAAAGTATTGATATTTTGTAAAATATTAAAAAATAACAGTAATGATTTAATCGTAAAATTCACAACCTAAGTTATTTTAATAATTTTATATTTGCAACTTTTATATCAAATCTGTAAAAAAACACTTTAAATTTAAACACAGTGTCTTCAAAAAATAAAATTTTAGTTGTTCAGGCAGTTCATGAATCTGGTATGGACTTATTAAAAAATCAGCCCAATTTTGATATTGAAATAACTGACGATGATTCAGAGTCAAATCTTAAATCAAAAATTGTAGATTGTGATGCTATTTCATTAAGAACCGCACAATTGTCTGCTGAAATTCTTAATGAGGCAAAAAAATTAAAAATTATTTCAAGGCATGGGGTTGGCTATGACAATATAGATTTAAAAAAGGCAAAAGAAAAAGATATAAAAATTGCAATAACGGCCAACGCTAATGCGGTTACAGTTGCTGAACATGTTATGTTTATGCTTTTAAATATTTCAAAAAGGAAAGACATGTATGATAAAAACGTTAGGTCAGGCGAATTTAATAATAGAAACAAACTACCTAAAACAATTGAACTCTGGAAAAAAAATATTTTAATTGCAGGTTTTGGTAGAATTGGTCGGGCTTTAATAAAAAGATGTCTTGGTTTTGAAATGAATGTTTTTGTTTACGACCCATACGTTTCTGAAAAACAGATTGTGTCATTAGGTGGAAAAAAAGTTGAAGATTTAACAATCGCAGTAAAAACAATGGACGCTATATCACTTCATGTACCGCTTAATGATAAAACAAAAGACCTTGTAAACTACGATTTATTAAAAAATATGAAAAAAAACTGTATAATTATCAATGCTGCAAGAGGTGGAATAATAAACGAAAATGACCTAGATAAAGCCCTTAAAGAAGATTTGATCTTTGGAGCTGGTCTAGATGTTTTTGAAAAAGAACCTCCTGAGGAAAGTAATTTATTGTTAAAAAATGATAAAGTTTTTTTAAGTCCTCACTCTGCATCTTTTACAGAAGAATGTATGGTTAGAATGGGTAAAGAAACTATTCAAAATATTATTGATTTTTTTGAAGAAAAATTGGACAAATCAAAAATAGTAAAATTATAATATATGAAATTTAATCTAAAAAAATTTGGATTATTAGAAACTTTAGTTTTTTTTTCAATAATTTATGTCGTTGGTATGCTTTTATGGACAATAACAACAAGACCAGCAGTTGAAGCTAAGGCAAACTTAGTTAAAGAAAACCACAAAAAAGTTGTAGATTTTATAAATAATGAAATTAACCAATGTGGAAATGATCAAGATAAAATGACGGTATGGGGAGATCCGTGTAACAGTGAATGGATTGCTGATAAAGTAGTAAAATATATAAATACAAATTTAGAAATTAAAAATCCTTTTTCTGAAGATGTGAAAGTAAAGACAGATCCAGATCCTAGGATTAAAGCAGAAGGAAAAGCTGGTCAATCTACTGAAATGGGAGTTATTTTTGTGATGTCAGCAAATTTTCTTCCAGATCCAGGATCAGAATGGATTGTTGGAACTTGTTTTAAATCCCCTTGTGTAGCTGCTGGAAACAACGAATTAACTTCTATTTACAGATAATTATTTTTTTTCGATCTCAATTTTTGAGTTAGTTAAAGTTTCAACTAAATACTTGTACCCTTTAATAGCATACTCTAATGGGTTTGCTTTTTTTGGGTCTTGTTCTGCTTCAACTACTAACCAACCAGAATATTTTTTTTCTTTTAAAATATCAAATAAAGGTTTGTAATCTATACAACCATCTCCTGGAACAGTAAATGCTCCTTGCAAAAAAGCTCCTCTAAAACTTAAATCTTGTTTTAATGAATTTTCCAGCACTTTTTTTCTAATATCTTTACAATGAACATGTATGAGTCTCTCATTGTAGTCTTTTAAAAGTTTTTTTGAGTCACCTTGTGCAAATAACATGTGACCAGTATCTAAAGTGAATTTAACACTATCATGAGTATTTTCTAATAACCTTTCAGTATCATTTTGAGATTCTATTACTGTGCCCATATGGTGATGGTAGCCCATTGGCATACCTTGGTCTTCTAGGTATTTTGCTAGTTCGGATATTTTTAAACAAAATTTTTTCCATTCATCGTTATCCATTTGCGGTCTTGTTGATAGTTTTCTATTTGGATCGCCTTGAATTGATCCAGACACCTCGGCAAAAACTATGCAAGGAGCTTTACAGTCTTGAAATAATTTAAGTTGTTCTTGAATTGCTAATTTTTCTTCATCAACCGAATTTTTTCTCAAATTTGCCCCATACCAGCCGGAACATAAATCTAGGTTGAACTCTTTCAGTTTTGGAATTAATTCTGATGATTTTTTTGGAAATTTTCCACCTGACTCTATACCTGTATAGCCTGCTTCACTTGCCTCCGATAAACATTGCTCCAATGTTGTGTCACCTCCAAGTTCGGGCATATCATCATTACTCCAAGCTATCGGTGCTACTCCTAATTTTACTGACATTATAATTTTTTTTAGCTAAGATATAAAATTGTAATTATTATTCAAACAAAAAATCTATGATTAATATTGCTCTATTTGGACTTGGAAGAATCGGATTGATGCATGGAAAAAATCTGATGCGTAAGAGAAATTTCAATTTAAAATACGTTTATGATATAGATAAAAAATTAGCAAAAAAAGTTGCTAAAAGGCTTAAATCAATTTCCATAGATAAACCTTCTATTATTTTTAAAGATAAAAGTATTCAAGCTGTATTTATTGCCTCGAGTACAGCAACACATATTAAATTTATTTTAGAAGCTGTAAAAAATGAAAAAGCTGTATTCTGTGAAAAACCATTAGATTTAAATATAAACAAAATAAACAAGTGCAAGAGAAAAATATCAAAGCTAAATCCAAAAATCCAAATAGGATTCAACCGAAGATATGATTCAGGGCATAATCTTTTAAAAAAAGAATTGGTAAATGGAAAAATTGGAAAACTAGAAAAAATTATAATTACAAGTCGTGATCCTTCTCCACCATCAATGAAATATTTAAAACAATCAGGAGGAATATTTAGAGACATGATGATACATGATTTTGATTTATTAAGATTTTATTTAGGAAATGATGAAGTAAAATCCATTTTTGCTTCAGCAAGTAACATTTCTGATAAAAGATTTAAAAAAATAAAAGATTATGAATTAGCTTCTTGTTTAATCAATTCTAATAATGGCGTTCAATGCATTATAACTAATTCCAGGCATTGTAGTTTTGGCTACGATCAAAGAGTTGAACTATTTGGATCAAAAGGAATGTTAATTTCTGGAAATAAAAAACAAAATGAAACTGAACTACATACTAAAAGTAATACCTACCAACAAAAACCTTTATTAAATTTTTTTATAGATCGATACAAAGAGGCTTACAAAATCCAATTAGATGATCTTTTTAAAATGATTAAAAAGAAAACAAAACCATTGGCAAGTTTTGAAGATGGAAGAAGAGCATTAATACTTGCAAACGCAGCATATAAGTCTTTAAAGAATAAAAAAAATATAAAAATAAAATTTTAGACAACTATTAGTTGAATAGACAATCTCATAACTTTACAAATAATTTTAAAGTCAATAGAATTTATTTTTAAAAAGTTAACTTTTAACAATTAATAAAGAGGGAAAATGAGAACATTAAAAAATATAACATTAGCTTTTGCAGCATGGATTTTAACTACTATGTCTGTTTTAGCTACAGATGTAATTGTTGTTTCACATGGTCAAGCTAACGACCCGTTTTGGTCAGTAGCAAAAAATGGTGTTGATGCTGCTTGTAAAGATATGGGAATATCTTGCAAATACACAGCTCCAGGAACTTTTGACATGGTTGAAATGGCAAAACTAATTGATAACGCTGTATCACAAAAACCAAAAGGTATTGTGATTACACTTCCAGATGCTGCTGCTTTAGGAAAATCAGTTAAAGCTGCTATAGCTGCTGGTATACCGGTTATTTCAATGAACTCTGGTTCTGATGATTATGCTTCATTAGGAATTAGTGCTCACGTTGGACAAACTGAGTTTGAAGCCGGTGTAGGTGGTGGACAAAAAATGAAAGCTGCTGGCGGTAAAAAAGCATTATGTGTTAACCACGAAGTTGGAAACGTTGCACTAGACAGAAGATGTGCTGGTTTTAAAAAAGGCTTTGGCGGAAGCGTTGATATCTTAGGTACTTCTAATGACCCAACAGAAATTCAAAAAGCTGTTGCTGCAAAATTAGGTGGTGGATATGACACTATTCTAACTTTAGGAGCCGGTTTATCTGGTGAAGCAGCTCTTGCTGCTCTAGATGCTGCTGGAAAAGTTGGAAAAGTAAAACTTGGAACATTTGATATGTCTCCAAATATGTTAAAAGCTGCTGCTGCAGGAAAAGTAGAGTTTTTAATCGACCAACAACAGTATCTACAAGGTTACCTACCAATTGCAATTTTTGCACAGTATATGAGATGGGGAACAATGCCAGCTGGTGTAGTTATGACTGGACCTGGTTTCGTAACTCCAAAAAATGCTAGTGCTGTAATTAAGTGGGCAGCTCAAGGTTATAGATAAAAAATAATTTGAAAGGCCTGACTAATTTATAGTCAGGCCTTTTTTTTAATTAAAATTTTGGTCATGTCTGAAAAATCAAAAAGTATATCTGCAAAACAAAATTTTAACCAAGATGAAAGATTAAAAAAAGTTTCAAAATTAAGAATTTTATTAAATAGACCCGAACTTGGAGCTTTAGGTGGGTCTGTATTAGTATTTATATTTTTTGGTATTATTGCTGGTGATACTGGAATGTTTAGTGCATATGGCACACTAAATTTTTTAGATGTATCAGCTAATTTAGGAATAATCGCAATAGCGGCCGCAATGTTAATGATTGGGGGTGAGTTCGATCTATCAATAGGTTCAATGATTGGTTTTGCGGGTATTTGTATTGCAATACCTGCAATTTACTGGGGGTGGCCACTGTGGATGAGTATAGTTTTTGCTTTTGCTATGGCAGTACTAATTGGTTATTTCAACGGTATACTTGTGGTACGAACAGGTCTACCATCTTTTATAGTTACTTTGGCGATGTTGTTTATTTTAAGAGGAGCAACATTAGCAATTACAAGATTAATTACAGGCAGAACACAAGTCCCTGGTCTAAGAGTTTTAATAGAAAATGATCCAATTGCGTGGGTATTTGCAACCGATACATTTAAATGGCTTTTTACCTGGTTGGGTTCTATGAAAATGATTGATTTAAGAACAGATGGAACTCCCTTGGCAACTGGAATACCACCGTCTGTAATATGGTTTGTTTTTTTAACAATTTTAGCAACATGGATTTTAATGAAAACAAGATATGGTAATTGGATTTTTGCATCAGGTGGTGACAAAGTTGGAGCAACAAATGTTGGAGTTCCTGTTGGAAGAGTTAAGATTAGTTTATTTATTGGAACTGCATGCGCAGCAACACTTTTTGCATGCATTCAAGTGTTGGATGCAGGCTCCGCTGATACAATGCGAGGGACTCTTAAAGAATTAGAAGCAATAGCTGCCGCTGTTGTTGGTGGCTGTTTATTAACTGGTGGATATGGTTCTGCTATAGGGGCTGCTTTTGGAGCTTTAATTTTTGGAACAGTATCAATGGGAATTTTTTATACTGATGTAGACACTGATTGGTTTAAAGTTTTCTTGGGAGCTATGATGTTAATAGCTGTGGTGTTTAATAATTATATAAGAAAAAGAGTAACAGAAAGTAAATAATGTCAGAATATTTAGTAGAATTTAACGGTATAAGTAAATTTTTTGGAAAAGTTATAGCCTTAAAAGACGTAACCATGAAAGTTAAAAAAGGTGAAATAATGTGTCTTTTAGGTGATAACGGAGCTGGCAAATCTACTTTGATTAAAACTCTGTCAGGAGTTCACAAGCCAAATGAAGGAAAAATAATAGTAGAAGGAAATGAAACAATATTTGACTCCCCTAAGGATGCTTTAGACATGGGTATAGCAACAGTATATCAAGATTTAGCTTTAGTTCCTCTTATGAGTGTTACTAGAAATTTTTTTATGGGAAGAGAACCTCAAAAAGGAATACCTTTTTTTAAAACATTTGATATAGAAAAAGCGAATGATATTGCTGCAGATAGAATGGGGCAAATAGGAATTGATATAAGAGACCCTTCACAGGCAGTTGGAACGATGTCAGGAGGAGAAAGACAGTGTTTAGCTATTTCAAGAGCAATTTATTTTGGTGCCAAAGTATTAATTTTAGATGAACCAACCTCGGCTCTTGGAGTGCATCAGGCTTCTGTTGTTTTAAAATATATTGTAAAAGCTGCATCACAGGGTCTGGGAGTAATATTAATTACTCACAATGTCCACCATGCTTATCCAGTTGGAAATAGCTTCACAGTTTTAAACAGAGGAAAGAGTTTAGGAACATATGCAAAAAAAGATTTATCTAGAGAAAAACTTTTAAGTATGATGGCCGGTGGAGAAGAATTAGATAAACTTGAGGTTGAACTTAAAGAAATGGACCGCATATCAGGTAATTAATATTACAAATAATTAATACTAATAAATTTTCATTATTGCTATAATCATTATTTAGAAAGGAGTAATGATATGGCACAATTTTATATGATGGGAAACTATACTACTCAAGGATTTCAAGGTTTTCTTAAAGATCCAAAATCAGATAGATCAAAAGCTGCTCGAGCTGCTTCTGATGCTGTTGGGGCTAAAATGATTTCGTATACTGGATTAAGAGGCACTTATGATTTTGTTGTAGTAGCCGAAGGAACTTTTGAACAAGCTGCTGGAATTAAAATGGCAACAGAGGCAAGTGGTGCTCTTTGCAATATTACAATTTGCGAAGCTATTAATATCAATGATGTCGCAGGAAATGCAGCAAAAATCGCAGGCGCCTACAAAGGTCCTGGTAAATAAAATTTAAAAGTTTAACTTCTGGTCAATCGGCCAGAAGTTAAGAACTTGTAAAAAAAACAATAAACATTAATATTTCTAAATATTAATTAGATCAATTATGTTTTTAAAATATCTTTACCAAAGATTAGCTTCTTATAGATTTAAAAAAATACATCCCATAATAAGATTATTAAAAAAATCATTTGGAGAACAAGATCCAGGTGAAATTAATTTTAATTTTTCAACTGAACCTACTAGAATGCAGATTATTCAAAAAATAATTGATAAAAAAAAATATAATTCTTATCTTGAAATTGGAACCAACACTAATGAATTGTTTCTAGAAATAGTTTGTGAAAAAAAAATTGGAGTTGATCCATACTCTGGAGGCAACAAAAGAATGACTAGCGATAGTTTTTTTAAACAAAATGAAGAAAAATTTGATTGTATTTTTATTGATGGTTTACATCATTATGATCAAGTCAAAAAAGATATTATAAATTCAATTAATTGTCTTAACAATAATGGAGCAATACTAATTCATGATTGTTTGCCAAAAAATATTTCCGCTCAATCTATTCCAAGAACTGAACTTGTTTGGAATGGTGATGTATGGAAAGCGCTTGTAGAACAAAGAACAAATGAAAATTTAGATTGTTATACAATTTTAGCTGATCAAGGAATTGGTTTAATATTAAAACGAAAAAATAGAGATATATTAAAAATTGATACCAATAATTTTAAAAAATTGAAATTTTCTTATTTTTATGAAAATCATAAAAAAATTATGAATATTTTTAAATTTGAGCAGATTCTAAGAATAATTTAATTATTTTGTTCAATCTATTAAGATGTTATAAATAAAAATGCTTAAAGATAGTTTTGGTAGAACATTTCCCTACATCAGAATGTCAATTACAGATGTTTGTAATTTTAAATGTGGCTACTGTTTACCAAATGGATACCAAGTTGATAAAAGTGATAATAGAAAATTTCTACATCTGGATGAGATTAAACGCCTTGCGAAATGCTTTTCTGAATTAGGTGTTTGTAAAATTAGAATTACAGGTGGAGAACCAACTGTAAGAAAAGATTTTTTTGAAATTATTAAAGTTTTAAAAATTGAAACTGAAATAAAAAAAGTCGTAATTACAACAAATGGCTATCATTTAGATAAAAAAGCAAAGCAGTTAGTGGATAGTGGTTTAAATGGAATAAACATAAGTATAGATAGTCTTGACCGCGAAACTTTTAAAAATGTTACTGGCCATGATAGGTTGCCAGAAATTTTACAAGGAATAAAGAATTTACAAGATCTAGGTTTTGAAAATATCAAAATTAATGCTGTTCTGCTAAATGGAATCAACTCTTCTGAAAAAGATTTTGATAAATGGTCCAACTTTATTGAAAAGAATAAAGTTGATTTTAGATATATAGAGTTAATGCAAACAGGTGATAATTTAGAATACTTTAAAAAATATCATGTTTCTTCTAAGATATTTAAAAATTATTTAAATAAAAATAAATGGATTTACCAAACTCTGGGAAAAGATGCTGGACCTTCTTTAAACTATATAAACCCTGAGTATAAAGGGAAGTTTGGAATAATTGCTCCTTATTCAAAAGATTTTTGCAAAACTTGTAATCGGTTAAGAATTACGTCTAGAGGTGATTTAAGACTTTGTTTGTTTGGAAATACTGGAATAAGTGTTAGACATTTGTTGCAAAAAGATGATCAGCTTAGTGAATTAAAAGATCTTATATTAAAACAAATGCAATATAAAAAAGAATCTCATTATTTAGAACTTGGAGAAACAGGGTCTACTAAAAATTTATCTAAAACTGGAGGATAATTGACTAAATTAAAAATAATAAACCAAAATGAATTAAAAGATTGGGCTAAGGAAATCTTTAAAAAAAATTCATTTAATATGGTCGATGTTTCTTCAAAAAAAGAAACATTTAGAAGAGCGCTTGCATCAGGAAAAATTTATGTTGGTAAGGAAGTTTTTAATTTAATTAAAAAAAAAGAAATGCCTAAAGGAGACCCTATAAGCCTAGCTGAAGTATCTGCTGTTTTAGGTGTAAAAAAAACAAGTGAATTAATACCTTTATGTCATCCACTTCCCATCGATCATACGGCAACAAAAATTGTAATGAATGAAGTTGATCATTCATTAGAAGTTTTTTGTGTAGTGTCGGCTGTTGCCAAAACTGGAGTTGAAATGGAAGCAATTATGGGAGTTAATGCTGCATTAATAACTATTTATGATTTAAGCAAAATAGTTAATCCACATTTAAAAATTGATAATGTTAAATTGTTAATTAAAGAAGGTGGAAAAAGTGGATTATGGAAAAATCCTGATGGACTTCCTAAGTTTCTAGAAAATATTTTTTAATTTATGAAAATTCAGCTTGAACTTTTTGGAGCTAGTAAAGATTTTAGTAAAAATGACGTTTTGGAGTTTAATTTTAATGAAAAAAGTTCAATTAAAGATTTAAGAAAACAAATAATAAATTACATAGATAAAAATTTAGAAGGGAATAAAAATTTTAAAAAAATAGTTGAAACATCTGCATTCTGTTCTGAAGATAATAATATTATCTCAGATAACTATAAAATTACTAAAGATCAAAAAATAAGTATAATTCCACCTATCGGAGGTGGTTAATGCTGCACACAAAAATAATAGATCTTTCGAAAGAAAAAATTAAACCGGAAAATGCCGAAGAATTTATCGCTTCTTCAAAATTTGGTGCTTCAATAGTATTCTATGGAACTGTAAGAGAAAATAATGAAAATAAAAAAGTTAATGGAATTACATATGATAGTCACGATCAACTTGTAATTAAAAGCTTTGAAGAAATTTACAATGAAGCAGATAAAAAACTAAATATCAAAGATAAATCTGTATTTATTGAACATGTTAAAGGTTATGTTGGTCTAGGGGAAATTAGTATTATAATTGCGGTAGCTTGCCCACACAGATCTGAAGCATATGATTTATCAAGATATATCATTGAGGAAATTAAAAAGAGATCTCCTATTTGGAAAAAAGAACATTATGAAAATAAAGAAAGTGAATGGTTAAAGGGAAATCCCATTCAAACTAATTAAAATCTTTTTTTAAATCAAAATCTTTAAAAACTTTGCTTGATGAAACTTTTATAAAATTTGTATGATTTTTTAATCTTTTAACTATATATTTTGCTCCAATATCTCCTTTAATTTTTTTAAACTTGTTAAGGACTGAAATATCAAAACCTATAGGATTACCCACTTTATTTTTGAATTTTAACGCGTGAACTAAATATTTTTTTTTTTCTATAGAGTTACAAATTTTATTGATATCTGATGTTTTTATGAAAGGCATATCGGATTGAGCTATAATAAATCCATTATCTTTTTTTTTTATCTTTTTGATACCAGACTTAATTGATGAAGACATTCCTTGTTTAAAGCTTTTATTAAGTACAAAAATAAATTTTTTACTTTTTTTAATTATTTTTTTAACTTCTTTGTTCTGATATCCTAAAACAAAAATTATTTTACTTACTTTGCTTCTTTTAAAAGAATTTATGGTATGGACTATAAGAGGTTTTTTTTTATAATTTTTTATTAATTTATTTTCCCCTTTTAACCTTTTTGATTGACCAGCAGCCAACATGATTACTTTGATCATTTAATTCGCAAGATTTAAATTTTAGATTCAATAAACTCTAGAATTGTTTTATTATAATACTGAAAACAATCACTTAAAGCCATAAGATGACCGTCCTTAATTGGTTCATCCCATCTATTTCCGTTATTAACCCCAATTCTTTTACAAGATTTATTATTAATTTTATAATTCTCACTTATTACAACTCTTTTTGTACCTGGAATGGCCTCTACCCAGTCTGAAAGTAAACCATCGTATGGATCCTTTGGATGAGTAAAGATCAAAATTGGAAGATTTTTTGCCATGTTTATTTCTTTTAATTGTTTTTCCCTAAAGTAAGATGCGACAGGTTTTTTTTTCTTAAAATTATTTAAAGCTTTTTCTATACCAACTTTTTTAACTTTATATTTTCTAGATAATTTACCATAGCAAGCATGGTGAGTTGAAATACCTCCTGCTATTTTATTTGGATATCTTGAAATAAGCATCATTGTCGCCCATCCTCCACATGATTGTCCTGCCATGAAAATTTGGTTATTTGGGACACCTAAGCTAATAAATTTTTCAATTAAATCAACATTAGCGCTTACTCTTTTTTCTAATTTTGGTGTTCCTTTATATTTTACGTCTTTATTTTTCCAAAATATTTTCCAATTATCACCTCCCAAATCATCTGTGCATAAAAGATAAACTAAAACTTCTTTATCTTTAATTTTATTACCTGATAGTGATGCAAAATTTCTTATATTATTTTTCCAAACACAATCTTTAGATGGTTTGTCATTTTCGGCTGAACCATGGTTAAAAATTATAATAATTTTATCATTTGGATTATCTAAATTAAAATTAGTATCTAAGTCCCATTCGCCACTTAAAAACCCACTTTTTAAAAGTTTATCGGCGTATGAATAATTTAGAGGTATTAAAATTACAAATAAATATAACAAATATTTTTTCATTTTTTATAAGTCACCTCTACTAATTGAGCAATTATTGACAAAGCTATCTCTGGAGCTGACTTTCCTCCTAATTTTATACCAATAGGACCATGAATTGAATATATTTCCGCTTCACTAAATCCTGCATCTTTTAATCTTTGGCATCTATTCTCATGAGTTTTTTTGCTGCCAAGGGCACCAATGTAATAAAATTTATTTTTTAATGCGTGTTGAAGTGCTGGATCATCAATTTTTGGATCGTGAGTTAAAGCAATTAAAGCTGAATTTTCATTTGTTTCTAACTCTTTAAAAGCTTCTTCCGGCCATTTATTAATTATTTTTAAGTCTGGAAATCTTTGTTCTGTTGCAAAATAACCTCTTGGATCAATAATAGATATTTCAAAATTTAAACTTTTTGCATAATCAACTAGGTATTGTGCGATGTGCACTGCTCCCACAATGATAACTTTTATAGGTCTTACGTATGTTTCAATAAAAATATCAGTGTTTTCAATTATTCCATTTTTTTTTTTATTAAAATGATTGCTTATTTCGCTTAAATATTTTTCAAAATTTTTGTCTATTGATTTATTTTTTTCAAAAATACAGCTTTCACCATTTGCAATATTAGTAATGATTGCAAATTCATCTTTATTTTCTTTCTTTTTTATAATTTGTTCCAGTAATTTCTTTTTCATTTAGAAATCCAATTTTGCCATACAGTCAAGCGAACGTTGATGGTTATAGGTTTTTACCCACTGAGTCTTGTCACAGTTTTTTGTTCTTGGTACAAGTTGAGCATCTTGTTCTGTTGGTTCTAAGAAAGCACTTTTTCTTAAATCCATAGGACAGTCTTTGTTAGAATGTCCATAATATTGCTTTTTTTTGCTATCAATATTTTTACTACCACTATCTCTATCGCTCATAATATCTCCTGAAAAATTTAAATGATCATTTTTACCCCATCTGCTATCTGGTTCAGAAACAGCATTGGGTGCACATAACTGTACAAACCCTAAAGCATGAAATAGTTCGTGTAGATGAGGGTTCATGGCATCCTTGGTACCCATTTCACTTCCTAAGTAAGTTACACCAGATACTATTTCAACATCTCCTGTGGGAGTTTCAAGAATACCACTTCCAACTTGTCCCCATTCTCTTTTATATCTATCTTGGTAAAATATCGTATAAAGCTTTTTTGGATGGTAAAAACCTTTTCTTATAGTTTCTGCTGCTATAACTGTTGTTCCATCTTTGTGATTATTAATTTCTTTTTTCGTTAAAGGTAATCTTAAAAAACTGACATCTAGTTTACCATCTTTAGTTAAATCTAATCTAAAATTTTTTTCTTTAGTTTTTTTTTTAAGATGTTTATTACCATTTAAAACTATTCTTTCTATAACACCTTTAACATCATATTGTTTATCTTTAGAATCTGATGCTAAAACATATATTGCGTGAACTTGATAATCCTCAGTAACATCTTTTTGGTCATACAAATATCTTCCTGGAATATCATCTGATGAATTTGTATAAGTTAATTTATTTTGCTCTGTATATGCAACAAACTCTTTATCTTTCGGATTTACAAAGGCATACGAGTGGTCCGACGAGCCAGTATATTTTTCTTCATCATGTTCACTCATTTTTGAGAGTGTTTTTGAAAGTAATTGATTTAGTGCTTTTGTTTTATCTTCTGACAATTCCCAAACTATTTCATCATTAATAGCAAACAAGAAACATTCACCATTTCCTTGTTTTTTCGAATTTTTTGTACAATCTTTAAAACTTCTTTTATGTATAGTATTTAAATTTTTGTGTCTGCTCCAATTCCAACTATAATTAGAACCGTTACATGCCATGTAAATAACTGTATTTTTTTTTGGATTTGACTCTCTATATTCTTTCGCTTCCTTATAAGCATCCAAAGTACCAATAGCACATTGTAAACTATTTATTTTGCCAGGCTCTTTAACTCCTGCATTAGCAGCACCATAACTAATGAAAAATAAAATAAATATTGCTAAAAGTTTTTTCATTTAGTTAATTTGTTCTAAGTAGACAGCTATTTCTCCGCCACAAGCAAGTCCAACTTCCCAGGCACTTTCATTAGAAACTTTAAATTCTATTTTTTTATGAGGTTTGTTTTCTTTTATAATACCCATGCACTCTCTAACAACGGCTGACTCTACACAGCCGCCTGAAACAGATCCTGAAAAATCTCCATTTTCATTAACAATCATTCTGCTTCCTACTTGTCTTGGTGAAGATCCCCAAGTTTGGATAACTGTTGCAAGAACTACTTTTTGATTAGCTTTTAACCAATCGTTTGCTTCTTCAAGAATCTTTTCATCAAATGAATTTTTCATTTGATATTAAGTTAATACTGATAGATTTAATTAGCAAGCTTCAACAGCTTTTTTGGCAAAAACTTTTACCATATTTGCCCTGTATTCTGCTGATGCATGAATATCTGAATTCATTCCAGAAGGTGAAACTCTTACATTTTGAACCGCAGAAGATGAAAAATTTTTTGTAAGAGCGCTTGATAAATCTTTATCATTATATGCACAAGATTTCGCTCCAGTAACTGCTACGTTTACTCCGCCTTTGTGTTTTGCAACATATACTCCAACTATTGCATATCTCGATGCAGGGTTAGGAAACTTTTGGTAATTTGATTTTGCTGGTATTTCAAATTCTATTGACTCTATTATTTCTCCAGTTTTAAGACATGTTTCAAACATTCCTCTAAAAAATTTATCTGCATCTATTTTTCTTCTATCTGTATGAATAGTTGCATTCAATGCTATGCATGCAGATGGATAGTCAGCAGCTGGGTCATTGTTTGCGATTGATCCTCCTATTGTACCTCTATTTCTTACTTGCGGATCTCCTATGCCTTCAGCAAGTGCTGCAAGTGAAGGAATTGATTTTTTAACTTCTTTAGACTGAGCTACTTCAGCATGTTTTGTTGTAGCTCCTATTTTAAGTGTTTTCCCACTAACTTTAATACCTGAAAGTTTTTTTATTCCTTTTATATTAATTACATCTTTATAAGAAGCTAATCCTAATTTCATAGAAGGAATAGTTGTCATACCTCCTGCTAAAAATACTGAATTGGAAGATGCTAATTTTGTTGCTTCTTTTGTTTCTTTTGGTGAATGGTAATTAAATGTTTTCATACTTTAATATTAAGCTGCCTCAGAGTTTGTTTTTTTATTTTCGTTGCAAGCTTTCCAAACTTTTTCTGCAGTTGCTGGCATAGAAATTTCTGTACCTATAGCATTCATTACTGCATTCATTACTGCTGGCGGAGCTGCAATAGCACCGGCTTCTCCACAACCTTTTGTACCTAGTGGATTTGAAGTTGCAGGTGTACAAGTAAATCCTAAATCAAAATCTGGAAAATTATCTGCTCTTGGCATTGTATAATCCATATAAGATGCTGTAACTAATTGACCTGACTCATCATAGTGACAATTTTCGTATAGTGCTTGTCCAATCCCTTGTGCCAACCCCCCGTGAACTTGTCCTTCAACAACTAATGGATTGATAATAGTTCCAAAATCATCGATAGCAGTATATTTAACAACTTTTGTTTCGCCAGTTTCTGGATCAACTTCTACCTCACAAATGTGTGATCCGGCTGGAAAAGAAAAGTTAGCAGGATCAAAAAATGATGTTTCTTTAAGCCCTGGTTCTTCCCCTTCAGGTAAAGGTGATTTAACCTCACCATAAGTTCCTGGTAAATAACAAGCAAATGCAATTTCACCTATTGTTTTCTTTTTATTTGATTTTGCTACTACAAACTCTCCATTACTAAATTCAACATCATCTACATTCGCTTCTAGCATTTTTGCAGCAACCCTTTTTCCTTTTGCGATTATTTTATCGCAAGCTTTTACAATTGCTGTTCCACCTACCGTTAAAGACCTTGAACCATAAGTTCCATATCCAAAAGGTCCTTTGTCAGTATCTCCATGCGAAATTTCAATATTTTCTATTGGTACTCCCAACTGATCTGCAGCTATTTGTGCAAAGGTAGTATCATGTCCTTGTCCATGACTATGAGAACCTGTAAATACAGTAACGTTACCTGTTGGGTTAAATCTAACTTCTGCTGATTCCCATAAACCTATTCCACACCCTAACATCATCACAACAGGTGATGGAGCTATTCCACAAGCTTCAAAGTAAGAGCATAATCCAATTCCTCTTAGTTTGCCTCTTGACGCAGATTCTTTTTTTCTTTTCTCAAAACCTTTATAGTCTCCCACTTCCATAGCTTTATTTAAACCTGTAACGTAATCTCCGGAGTCAACTGAATGAACCAAAGTTTGTTGATAAGGAAACTGAGTTGGAAAATTCTTCATTCGAATTTCTGCTGGGTCCATACCAAGTTCTCTTGCGGCTTTTTCAACAAGAGTTTCGATTGTATATGTTGCTTCTGGTCTTCCAGCTCCTCTGTATGCGTCAACCGGAGCTGTATTAGTAAAAACTGCTTTTACATTACTATAAGCTGCAGGCATTTTATAAACACCTGTTGCACATGGTCCAAATAAATAAGTTGGTGTCACTGTTGCAAATACAGAAGCGTAAGCACCAATATTTGCTATTGTTTCATTTTTAAAACCTAAAAAAGTTCCATCATTTTTAACTGCAAGTTCAGCATGAGTAACATGATCTCTTCCATGGCAGTCAGATAAAAATGATTCAGTTCTATCAGCTACCCATTTTACTGGTCTTTCAATTTTTTTTGCAGCCCAACTACAAACAACTTCTTCCGCATAAGGATAAATCTTTGAACCAAATCCACCTCCAACATCAGGGGCTATAACTCTCAATTTATTTTCTGGCGCCACTCCATTAAAAGCTGAAATAATTATTCTAGCTAAGTGAGGATTTTGACTTGTTGTATATAAAGTTATCTCTTCAGTAGATGGATTATAGTCAGCATTAGCTGCTCGAGGTTCCATTGCATTTGGAATTAGCCTGTTATTAATTAGATCGATTTTTATTACTTTATCAGCTTTATCAAAGGCTTCTTTTACTTTAGCTCTGTCTCCTAATAACCAGTCAAAGCATAAATTTTTTGGTATATCTTTATAAATTTGATCAGAATTCATGGCATCTTGTGTGCTAACAACGGCTTTTAAAACTTTATAGTCAACTTTAACTAATTCTGCTGCATTTCTAGCCTCATCTAAAGAATCAGCGATCACTACTGCAACATGATCTCCTACATAATTTACAGTTTCGCTAGCCAAAGGTGGGTGAGCTGGAACTTTCATGTCTGAACCATCTTCACTTTTAATTCTCCATCCAGCTATTAATCCTCCAATTTTATCATTTGATATATCTGCTCCAGTAAGTACAGCTACTACACCAGAAGCTTTAGATGCTTTCGAAATATCTACTTTTTTTATTTCTGCTCTTGCATGAGGTGAACGAACAAAATATGCATAAGCTTGGTTAACAAAATTAACATCAGCAGTATATTTTCCTCTTCCTGTTAAAAGTTTCTTATCTTCTTTTCTTTCAACCCTTGATCCAACTAAACTTGCCATAATCTCTATATCTCCTACATTTTAGAAGCAGCCTCTTTAACAGCCGCTACTATATTTTGATACCCTGTGCATCTACAAATGTTTCCTTCTAACCATTCTCTTATTTCAGTATCGCTGGGTTTTTTATTATTTTTTAGTAAATCAACTGCACTCATAACCATTCCTGGAGTACAGAATCCACATTGTAATCCATGGAGCTTTTTAAATGCTTCTTGCATTGGATGCATTTTTCCATTTTTTGCTAAACCTTCTATTGTTGTAATCTTTGAACCTTGCAAATCTACTGTTAAAGCTGTACAGCTTTTTATTGATTTTCCATCAACATGAACTACACATGCACCACATTGACTAGTGTCACATCCAACATGCGTTCCTGTTAAATTTAAAACTTCTCTTAAAAAAACTGATAATACAGCGTGATCTTGAATTTCTTTTGTAATCTTTTTCCCGTTAACTTCTAAAGTAACCTTTTTCATGGCCACACCTCCATGTGAAAAATTAAAATATTAAAGAATATTTAAACATAATTGAAAAAAATGTTCAATTGGTTAAAGGATAAAAATTCTAGTATTACGCGATTTAAATTATTAAATAAATAGCTATTCCAAGTACAATTAATGCGCCTATATAAATTATTATTTTATTATTTACCTTATTATATGATTTTTTTTCAATTTCTGGTTTAGATTTTGTTTCACGTGAAATTTCTTTTGAAGAAATTAACTCTGAAAATTTATTAAAAAAAACATCTGCCATTTTTTTTGCAGTCATGTTTATCAACCGCGATCCAACTTGTGCAATTTTTCCGCCAACATTAGCCTCTACTTCATATATTAATTTTGTTCCTCCTTCTGAATCTTCAAGATTAACTTTTGCTGATCCTGAAGCAAATCCAACTATTGAATTACCCGAGCCTTCTATTACATAACTATGAGGCGCATTTATATCCTTTAGTTGTATATCTCCAGAAAAACTGGCATTAAATGGTCCAATTTTATTAGTTGCAGTAGCTGTAAATTCTGTATCAGAATTTTTAGAAAACTCCTCACACCCTGGGATTGATTGTTTTAAAACTTCAGGATCATTTAATGCTTCCCAAACTTTTTGTTTTTCCAAGTTAATTTGATATGATCCGGAAAGTTTCATTAGTACAATAAAACTTTAACACAAATAATTATGGATGATAATACAAAAAAGGAATTACAATCAGCAGCATTCGAAAGATTAATTGACCATCTTAGAGAAAGAAAAGATGTACAAAATTTAGATTTAATGAATTTGGCTGGTTTTTGCAGAAATTGCTTATCAAAATGGTATAGGGAAGAAGCAGAAAAAAAAGGTATTTCAATATCAGATCCAGATGCACGCAAACATATATATGGAATGCCTTATTCTGAGTGGAAAGAAAAATATCAAAAGTAATTTTATTAACTAGTGATAAAATTTCTTCCAATAATATTTATTTTACTTTGGTCTTCAGCTTTTATTACAACAAAGCCAATAGTTGATTACAGCGATCCTTTTGCAGCATTAAGTTTTAGATTTTTAATTGTTGCAATAGGATTTTGCTTTTTTTCATTATTTTCAAAACAAAAATTTTTGGTTCATTCAAAAAATATTTTACCATCAATTTCTACAGGTGTACTGTTTCATGGATTTTATCTTGGAGGTGTTTTTTATTCAATTTCAATTGGTCTTCCAACTGGGATTGCAGCATTAATTGTTACGCTTCAACCTGTACTAACAAATGCTTTAGCAGGTCCTATTTTAAACGAAAAAGTAACATGGAATAAATGGCTAGGAGTTTTGTTAGGATTTGTTGGCGCA
>CACAMG010000012.1 GCA_902533585.1 uncultured Pelagibacteraceae bacterium | reverse complement strand
GCCTTTTACTGCTTTTAGAACTTTTTTATGTTTAGCGTGACTTGTAACACCTCTTTTTACTCTAGCCATTTTATCCTCTCAAACTGTAAGGCATATAAGATTTTACAATTTTGCTATCCTGCTTGGACATTATTGTAGTGCCTCTTTGTTTTCTAATTTGTGAATTAGTTCTTTTAATCATTCCATGCCTCTTTCCTGACTGGGACATTACAACTTTTCCCTTAGCCGTAATTTTAAATCTTTTTTTTGCTGAACTTTTGGTTTTTAGTTTAGGCATAATTGCCAGGGTTTATACAAATATTAATATTATTTTACAACCAATATTATTGCCTATAAAGGCTGTATAACCATAATCATTTGTTTTCCTTCAAACTTGGGCTGAAGTTCAACTTTTCCAATCGACTGAATATCCTGTTTTATCTTATCCATCAAATCATTGCCTAAATGAGAATGTTGCAGTTCTCTTCCTTTAAACCTTATAGTAAATTTTACTTTATCACCTTTTGATAAAAATTTTTGTGCATTTTTAATTTTAAATGTATAATCATGAACCTCTGTTACAGGCCTAAGCTTAATTTCTTTTAGTTCAATTTTTTTTTGTTTCTTTTTAGCTTTATTTGCTTTTTTTTGCTGATCATATTTAAATTTCCCTATATCCATGATTTTACAGACTGGTGGCTTTGCGTTAGGAGCAATTTCAATTAAATCCAATTCATCTTTTTTAGCTTTTGAAATTGCTTCGTTTAAACTTAGTATTCCTAAATTTTCACCATCACTTGAAATAACCTGTACTTCTGAAGATGTTATTCTATTATTATACCTTGGACCTCTAGGTTTGTTTTTTCTCTGAAAATAATTGTGTTTAAATACTGCCACTTAAATAGAAGGTGCTTTGCTTAAAGCAGAAAATTTTTTTAGAAATTCTTTTAATTCCATATTCTCTTGTTTATTAGAATCCAATCTTCTAATAGTTACCGTGTTGCTGTCAACTTCTTTTTTTCCACAAATTAAAAGTAATGGTATTTTAGATAGTGAATGTTCTCTTATTTTGTAGTTTAAATTGTGATTTTTCAAATCTACCTGACTTGTTATTCCTGATTTTACAATTTTATTGTGAACTTTCATTGCATAGTCATCAAAATCGTTAGAAACTGGGATAACTATAGTTTGCAAAGGAGCTATCCAAAAAGGAAGTTTTCCAGAATAATTTTCAATTAAAATACCAATAAATCTTTCTAATGAACCAAATAAAGCTCTATGTAGCATCACAGGAATTTTTTTTGATCCATCTTTATCTACATAAGAAGCGCCTAGTCTTTCTGGTAAATTTAAATCAACTTGTAAAGTTCCACATTGCCAGTCTCTACCAATCGCATCTCTTAAAACATATTCTATTTTTGGACCATAAAATGCACCTTCGCCTTTATTTATGGTATATTTTAACTTAGAGCTGTTTATAGCTTGTAGCAAAGCATCCTCAGCCTTGTCCCAAATTTCATCTGCACCAACTCTTAAATTTGGCCTATCAGAATACTTAAGTATTACATCATTAAAACCTAAATCCTTATAAATTTCTAAAATTAAATTTGTTACTGATAAGCATTCCTCTGTAATTTGATCTTCGGTACAGAAAATATGTGCATCATCTTGAGTAAATGCTCTTACTCGCAATAATCCATGAAGAGAACCAGAAGGCTCGTATCTATGTACTTTTCCAAACTCAGACATTTTTAAAGGTAAATCTCTGTAGCTTTTTAATCCTTGATTAAAAACTTGAACACATCCTGGGCAATTCATAGGTTTAATAGCAAATATTTTTTCGTCTGGAGTTTTTGATGTATACATATGTTCGCCAAACTTTTCCCAATGTCCGGATTTCTCCCACAAAGATCTATCTAAAATCTCAGGTGTATTAATTTCTTTGTAACCAGCTATATTTTGTTTTGTTCTCATATACTCAATTAATTTTTGAAATAAATTCCAACCCTTTTCATGCCAAAAAACTGATCCGGGACTTTCTTCCCTAAAATGGAATAAGTCCATTTCTTTTCCTAATTTTCTATGATCTCTTTTTTCAGCTTCTTCAATTCTTTTTAAATAATCATCTAAGTCCTTTTGAGAAGACCAGCTTGTGCCATAAATTCTTTGCAACATCTCATTATTAGAATCTCCTCTCCAATAAGCTCCAGCAAGTTTTGTTAACTTAAAAAATTTTCCAATTTTACCAGTTGAAAGTAGATGAGGGCCTCTACACAAATCGTGCCATTTCCCATGGAAGTAAACCGATACTTCTTCTTCTTTTGGAATACTTTTTATTATTTCAGCTTTATAAATTTCGCCAGTCTTTTTAAAATGTTCAACAGCCTTATCTCTTTTCCATACCTCTCTATGAGTTGGTTCATCCCTTTCAACAATTTCTTTCATTTTTTTTTCAATTTTTTGAAGATCTTCCTCTGTAAAAGGTTCTTTTCTTGCAAAATCATAATAGAAACCATCATCAATCACGGGTCCAATTGTTACCTGGGTTCCAGGAAAAAGCTCCTGGACTGCCATTGCCATAACATGTGCTGTATCATGTCTTATTGTTTCAATACCCTCTTTGTCTTTTGAAGTATGAATTTTTACCGAACAATCATTATCTATTTCAAAATTTAAATCTCTTAAATGACCATCAACACTTATAACTAGTGCTTGCTTTGATAAAGATTTACTTATTTTCTCAGCAATTTTTAAGCCTGTAACTTTTTTTTCAAAATTTAGTTTTTTTCCATCAGGTAAAGTTATATTTGGCATTTAGTTAATTAATTTTTTGTATTCTGAATATGTAGAAAAACACATTTTTTCAACATTAAATTTTGAAATTACATTTTTTCGTCCTTCTGCGCCCATTCCATTCAAGGTTAATTCGCTTAAATCTAATATTTCAGATATTTTTTCACTTAATTTCTTAGAATTTCCAGCTTCAAATAAAAAACCTGTTTTTCCATCAATTATTGTTTCCTTGGAACCCCCTATGTTGCTTGCAATAATTGGTTTTTCCATTGCCTGAGCTTCCACTGAAACTCTTCCGAATGCCTCTGGTTCAATTGAAGCTGATATTACAATAGTTGATATTTTGTATGCTATTGGCATTATATCAAAATTTTCTACAAAAAGAATATCTTGCGTTAATCTATACTGCTCAACTAATCTTAAAAGTTTTTTTTTATAAATTTTTCTCCCTTGATCACTTCCTAAAATAATAGCAAAAAAATTTTTATCGCTATGATCTTTTTTCATAATATTAAGTGCTTCAATAAACATTTCTTGTCCTTTCCATCCTGTCAATCTTCCAGGTAAAAGTATTACTTTCTTTTCTTTGTCAATCTTCCATTTTTTAATTAATTTTTCTTCGTCCGATTGTTTAATCTTTTTTGAATTAAAATAATCTGTGTTAATGCCTCTAAAGATAACTAAAAACTTTTTTTTAGATGTAAGATAATTTGAATAATTTTCATTGATATGTGAAAAAATAAAATTTGAACCTGCGATTATTAAATCTGATTTCAACATAACAGAATTATAAAATTTTTTAAGCTGACTTTTAAAATTGTAGGTGCCATGAAACGTAGTAACAAACTTTCTTCTCGTAATTTTTGTAGCAATTAAACATGACCAAGCTGGAGCACGACTTCTTGCATGAACTATATTTATATTTAAAAATAGAATTACAATTGACAAAATAATTGAATTCAAAATTATTAATAAAGGATTTTTACTTTGTACAGGAAGTCGTATTAATTTTACTTTGGTCCTATCAATAAATTTTATAAGTGGCCCACCACTTGTAACTATGTAAGAATCGCAATTTTTTTCTTTAAGATAATGTGCTAAATCGTAACAACCTGTTTCTGCGCCGCCGTGACCTAGTCTTGGTATAACCTGTAATACTTTTAATTTCTGTGGCATTTAATAATAATTTATAATATCACAATATTTAATTATATTTTATGAGTAATTTTAGATTTTTAAAAATTTCTAAAACAAAAAAATTAAGATACATATCCATAAATAGTAATTCTGACCTATTTGTAGTTTTTCTTCATGGATTTATGTCTGATTTAACTGGAGAAAAACCAAAAACTTTAAAAAAATATTGTAAAAAAAGAAAAATAGGTTTTCTGGCTATCGAATATTCAGGACATGGAAAATCTTCAGGAAAATTTACAAAAGGAAATATTAGTAAATGGACAAGAGAAGTAAAAATTTCAATCAGAAAAATTGTAAAAAAAAGGAAGTTTATCTTAGTGGGGTCAAGTATGGGATCTTGGTTATCAATAAATCAATTTAAATATTTTAAACAACAAATAAAAGGTTTCGTAGGAATTGGTTCTGCGCCCGAATTTTTAGAACAATTAATGTGGAAAAAATTTACAAAAAAAATGAAAAAAGAAATTACAAATAAAGGAATAATTAATTTAAAAAATGGTGGTTATGAATATCCTATTACTAATCAATTAATAAAAGATGGTCGAAAAAATAAAGTTCTCAATATGAAAATAAAATCTAAAATTTATGTAACCATGATTCATGGAAAAAAAGATGAGGTGGTGCCAATATCTTACTCCAAAAAAGTTTTAAAACTTTTTGTCAAATCTAAAAAAAAATTGATTGTAATCAAAAAAGGCGATCATAGTCTATCATCATATAAAAATTTAAAAGTAATATTAAATGAAATAGATTTAATTAAAAAATTTATTTATTAACTTGCAATACCTGATAGTTTTTTAATTGAGATAGGATTTTTTAATTTATCAATCATTTCTTTTGGACAAATTTGGTAAAAGTTATTTATTTTATTGTCATAATCTTCTAAAATTTTTTTTGAACTTTCTGATTTTGTTTCTTCAAAATGTCTTTTGATCAATTTTTTTAGAAAATTTTTCCAATGATCTGTTTCAATTCTTTGCCATACAACTGTTTCGGGATTTATTTTTTTTTCTAATTTGTTGGCTATATCATAAACAAATGCCATGCCTCCTGTCATACCTGCCGCAAAATTATCACCTACATCACCCAATATAATTACACTTCCTCCAGTCATGTATTCACAGCCATTGGAGTCACATCCTTCTACCACTGCGGTAGCTCCGGAATTTCTAACTGCAAATCTTTCGCCTGCTTTGCCTGAAGCAAATAAATATCCAGACGTTGCTCCATATAATACTGTATTTCCAATTATGGTATTTTCATTTGATACTAGATTACTATCTTCTTGTAATTGAATAGAAATTGTTGCTCCAGACAAACCTTTCCCAACATAATCATTCGCATCACCTTTTAAACTTAGTTTTAAACCTTTAATACCAAAAGCTCCAAAAGATTGGCCTGCTGAACCTCTAAATTTTAATGATAAAAATTCTTCTTCCAAGCTATTGTGCCCATATTCTTTAAGTAGATGATAAGATATTCTTGTGCCAACTGCCCTATGAGTATTTTTTATAATAAATTCTTTTTCAATTATTTTATTTTTACCAATCTGACTTTTAATATCTTTAAATATTTTTTGATCTAACGTGTCAGGAACTTTGTTAATTATTTTTTCTTCACAAAATCTTTTTTGATCTCCGGGATCAGGTAAAATAAAAAGAGGGTGTAAATCTAAATCATCTAAATTTGATGAACCTGTGCTAACTTGTTTTAATAAATCTGTTCTACCAATAATTTCGTTTAAATTTTTAAATCCTAAATTTGCTAAAATTTCTCTTACTTCTGTAGCTATAAATGTAAATAAATTTACAACTTTTTCAGGAGTACCGCTAAATTTTTCTCTGAGTTTTTCATCTTGAGTACAAACTCCTACTGGACATGTATTTGAATGACATTGTCTAACCATTATACAGCCCATGGCAACTAAAGCCGTTGTGGCCACCCCATACTCTTCTGCTCCCATCATTGCAGCAATTACAACATCTCTTCCAGTTTTTATTCCTCCATCAGTTCTTAGTGTAACTTTATCTCTTAAATTATTTAAAATTAAAACCTGATTTACTTCTGTTAAACCCATTTCCCATGGAATTCCAACATGCTTAACACTGGATTGTGGAGTTGCACCTGTTCCACCATTATGACCTGAAATTAATATTATATCTGCTTTAGCTTTAACAACGCCTGCTGCGATTGTTCCAATACCTGACGAAGCAACTAATTTTACTCCTATCCTAGCAATCGGATTAACTTGTTTTAAATCATAAATTAACTGGGCTAAATCTTCTATGGAATAAATGTCATGATGTGGAGGTGGAGATATTAATGTAACTCCAGGTGTGGAGTGTCTCAGTTTAGCAATTTCTTTAGTAACTTTAAAACCAGGCAATTGTCCGCCTTCACCTGGCTTTGCTCCTTGAGATATTTTAATTTCTATTTCATTACAATTATTTAGATAATTAATTGTTACACCAAATCTCGCAGAAGCAATTTGTTTTACTCTCGAGTTTGCACTATCCTTATTTTTCATTACGACAAACCTTTTTTCATCTTCTCCTCCTTCTCCACTACAAGATGCTCCTTTAATTCTATTCATTGCTATTGCTAAAGTTTCGTGAGCTTCTTTTGATAAAGCTCCATGAGACATGCTGCCACTTCCAAATCTTTTTAAAATTTCTGATACTGACTCAACTTCAGAAATATCTATAGAAGTCTTCAAATATCTTTTTCTAAAATCAATTAAATCTCTTAAATTTATTGGTGGAAGTTCATAAATTCCTTTGGCATATTTTTTGTACAAATCATAAGAATTATTTGTAACAGCACTTTGAAGTAAATGAATTAACTTACCTTGATATTGATGAATTTCACCATTTTTTCTATACTTATAAATCCCCCCAATAGGCAGTACACTATCGTTACCATTGAATGCTTCTTGATGAATATTTTTTATTTTTTTTTCTATTCCAGTTAATCCAATTCCTGAAATTTTTGAAGTTACACCATGAAAATATTCTGAAACTACAGTTCTGCTTAATCCAAGAGATTCAAAATTACATCCGCCTCTATATGAGCTAAGAACTGATATTCCCATTTTGGACATTATTTTTAAAAGCCCTGAATTTACTGATTTGATGTACCTTTCTGTGCATTCTTCATAATTATATCTTCCAAAAAGTTTCTTTTTATAACGTTGATACAAGCTATCGAAAGCTAAATATGGATTAACAGTTGTTGCTCCCATTCCTAAAAGAGTAGCAAATGAATGGGTATCCAGAGCGTCTCCTGTTTGAACATTTATTGATACATATCCCCTTAAATTATTTTTTATTAAATGGTTATTTATCGCTGCAACACACAAAAGCATTGGTATTGCAATTTTTTTTTCAGATACATTTTTGTCCGTTAATATTAACTGTGTAGCACCTTCTCTTACAGCAATTAATGAAACTTCCATAATATTGTCTAATGATTCTTTGAGGGATTGGTCATAAGTAAAAGTACAATCAATAGTTTTTGAATTTTTACCAAAAAAATCTATAAATTTTTCAAATTGTGAATTTGAAATAATGGGGTTTTCTAAAACATAAATGATATTTTTTGTAAGTTTATCAAAATCTAAAATATTACCTAAATTTCCAAATCTTGTTTTTAAACTCATTACCTTGTTCTCTCTAAGTGAGTCAATTGGAGGATTCGTAACTTGACTAAAGTTTTGTTTAAAAAAGTGATGTAATGGTCTGTAACGATCAGATAAAACAGCAAGTGGAGTATCATCACCCATTGAGCCAACTGCTTCTTTTGCATCTTCTACCATAGGATGAAGAATTAATTCTAAATCTTCAATGCTTACTCCAAAAGAATGTTGTCTTTTTCTTAATTCTGATCCAGTATAAAAAAATTTTTCTTTATTAACTTTAATTTTTCTATCAAGATCAAAAATTTGATTGTTAAAATGTTTAAATTCTTTTGCTAAATAGTTTTTAATTTGATTATTTTTATAAACCTTCCCATTTTTAATTCTAACACCTAAAATATCTCCAGGCCCCAATCTTCCTTTTGATGTAATTTTTTTCTCATCTAAATTAATCATTCCTGTTTCTGATCCAGCAAACAATAAATTATCATTTGTTAAAATATATCTAAGTGGCCTAAGTCCATTTCTATCATTTGCAACTATTGTCCATTCATTGTCTGTAGCCGCTATAGCAGCAGGTCCATCCCAAGGTTCCATTGTGCTGTTTAAAAAATTAAATAATTTTTGATGATCTCTGGGTAAAATTTTACTTTTTTTTGACCATGCGTCTGGAATTAACATTAGTTTTGCTAAAGGCGCTGGTTGTCCTGATATATTTAATAGTTCAAAAACATTATCTAATGCTGCGGAGTCTGAAGCGCCAGGCTGTATTACTGGTTTCAGATTTTCAATGTCTTCAAATAATGGACTTTCTATTTCGTCTTCATGAACTTTCATCCAATTACAATTTCCTTTAAAAGTATTTATTTCTCCATTATGCGCAATTGCTCTAAAAGGCTGCGCTAAATCCCAACTTGGAAAAGTATTTGTAGAAAATCTTTGGTGAAATATTGCATACCTAGAAATAAATCTTTTATCGTTTAAATCTGTATAAAAATCAGATAAGGCCTCAGCTAAAAACATGCCTTTATAAATTATTGATTTTGAACTTAAAGAACAGATATAAAAACCTTCTAAATTATTTTTAATTATATCATTTTCAATTTTTCTTCTAATCTCATAAAGTTTTCTTTCTAACTCTTTATTAATTAAATTATTATCATTAGGTTTAAATAAAACTTGCGTAATTTCAGGCCTATTATTTTTTGCTTTTTCTCCTAAAACTTTTGTATTAATTGGGACTTGTCTCCATCCATAAATTTTAAAATTTGACTTAGTGAGCTCTCTCTCGACAATAGTCTTGCAGCTTTCTTGCACACTAAAATCATCCCTAGGAAGAAAAATCATACCAACACATATTTCTGAGTTATCATGTTTGTGTCCTTTGGTTTCTATCTTTTCTACAAAAAAATCATAAGGAATTTCTATATGTATGCCTGCACCATCCCCAGTTTTACCATCAGCATCGACTGCACCTCTATGCCAAACTGCTTTTAAAGCTTCAATTCCATATTCAACAACTTGTCTAGATTTTTTACCTTCTATAGAGGCTACTAAGCCTACGCCACAAGCATCGTGTTCTTGATTTTTTGAATAAACATAATTTTCTTCTAATAGTGTTAAATTCTTTTTTGTTAAATCAATCATGCAACTTTTTGTTCTTTTTTTATTTTATTTTCCAAAAATTTACCTATTGAAGTTGCTGCATCTCTACCATCTTTTATCGCCCATACAACTAAAGAGGCGCCACGAACTATGTCTCCTGCGGCGAACACACCTGGAATATTTGTTTCTAAAGTATCAAAATTAGTTTTTATTGTTCCCCATTTTGTTACTTCCAATTCCCTCTCTCCTAATAATTTTGGCATTTCTTCTGGATCAAACCCTAGTGCTTTAATAACGATATCGGCTTTTAATTCAAACTCGGATCCTTTTTGAATAATTGGTTTATTTCTTCCGCTATCATCAGGTTCACCTAATTTCATTTTATTTGCAATTAAACTTTGTACTTTATTTATTCCTTTAAATTCTTTTGGATTCGACAGCCATAAAAATTCCACACCTTCATCTTCAGCATTAAATACTTCTCTTGCAGAACCTGGCATGTTTTGTCTATCTCTTCTATATAAACATTTAACTGATTTAGCGTCCTGTCTTATTGATGTTCTTACACAATCCATAGCTGTGTCACCACCTCCTATTACAATCACATTTTTATCTTTTGCATTTAAAGTTCCATCGTCAAAAGATTTAACATCGTCTCCTAAACCTTTTCTATTTGAGGCAGTTAAAAATTCCATTGCTGGAAAAATATTTTTTAAATGACTGCCTGGTAATATAATTTCTCTTGCCTTATAGACTCCTGTAGCAATTAATAATGCGTCATGTTTTTTTCTTAAATCTTGTAATTTTATTTTTTTTCCTACTTCAAAATTTTGAACAAATTTAATTCCACCCCTCTTTAAAAGCTTAGTTCTTCTTTCAACAACATGTTTTTCTAGTTTAAAATTCGGTATTCCATAAATAAGCAATCCCCCAGGCCGATCATATCTATCATATACTGTTATTTGGTATCCCTTTTTTCTAAGTTCTTCTGCACAAGCTAATCCTGCTGGACCTGCACCAATAATTCCAACACTTTGATTTTTATTAGTTAATATTTTTAATGGTTTTATCCATCCATTTTCCCATGCATTTTCTGTTATATACTTTTCAATTGAACCAATTGTTACAGTTCCATGTCCCGATTGCTCTATCACACAATTTCCTTCACATAGTCTGTCTTGAGGGCAAATTCTTCCACAAACCTCAGGCATATTATTTGTGCTCTGAGATAAATGATAAGCTTCCTCTAATCTTCCTTCAGCTGTGAGCTTCAACCAATCTGGAATGTTGTTACTTAATGGACAATGAATTTGGCAAAATGGAACTCCACATTGTGAACATCTGCTAGACTGTTCTTTTGCTTTTTCATTGATAAATTCTTTATAAATTTCATTAAAATCCTCTTTTCTTTTATCAACAGCTCTTTTTTGAGGATTTTGTTGTTCTATTTTTACAAATTTGAGCATTTTTTCATTCATTTTTTGATAAATTTATATCATATAAATCAATGATTAAAGTCAATTTAGGTCATAAATACTGACTAATAAATTACAAATATCTTATATTTAAATGATTTTTTGCATTATATGCATGCCTAATATGCATCAAATTAATTGCTTTATTTTGATGTAAATTTCTTTAGTAAAAAAAAACCCAATGTTTTCGACATATTTTGAAATACTTGTTTTATCATTAGTTCAGGGAATTTCTGAATTCATTCCTGTTAGTTCATCAGCGCACTTGATTTTGCTTTCTAGCTTAAGCAATTTTTCATCAAGTTCACTAATGATTGATGTAAGTTTGCATCTAGGATCACTTTTAGCAATAATATTTTATTTTAGAAAAGATCTAGTAACTTTTTTTAAAAACAGAAGTTTATCTCTACTTATTTTAATTGGATCAATACCATTAATCATAATTGGTTTTATAATATACACTAGTAATTTAATTCATTATTTAAGAAATATAGAAGTAATAGCCTGGACTACTTTAGTTTTTGGAATTCTTTTATATTTTGTAGATAAATTTAAAGTAACAAAGAAATTTGATGAAGATCTAAGCATCAAAAATATATTACTAATAGGTTTATTTCAAGTCTTAGCATTAATACCGGGGGTAAGCAGATCTGGTATAGTTATTACAGCTGGAAGATTTTTAAATTTTAGCAGATATGATTCTTCAAAAATTTCATTTTACTTATCGATACCTGCTCTTGGAGGTGCTAGTATATTGGGATTAAAAGATTTACTTGAACAAAATTTAGAATTTAACATTTTAATAATTTTTAGCATAGCTTTTTCATTTTTATTTTCTTATTTTACAATTAAATATTTTCTAGCTTTTACAAAAAAATTCTCTCTTAAATTATTTGTATATTATAGAATTTTTTTAGCAGGATTATTATTTATAATTATATACTCCTAGCTTTAGCTTCATAAATAGGCAATAGCTGAGAAAAAAGAACACCCAACAAAATTAAAAAACATCCAACAATATTACCATAGCCAAGTATCTGATTTAGTATTATCCATGCAGATATCGCGGCAAACACTCCTTCTAATGACATTATTATTGCAGCAGGAGCCGCTGGAATATGTTTTTGTCCAAAAAGCTGCAAAACAAAAGCTGCACCACCCGATAAAATTCCAGCATACAATATCTCGTAAGTTTCTAAAAATATTTTATTAAAGTCTATTTCTTCAAATATAAGAACAACTATTAAGGATAATACAGCAACAGCTAGATTTTGTAATAAAGCTATAAAAAAAGGTAAGTTAAATTCTGATATCAATTTTCCAATGTAGATTATATGTAAAGCCCAAAATATCGCTCCAATCAATACAATTCCATCTCCCATTCTAACATTTGCATCATTAAAATCTGACAAAAAATATCCTCCCAAAACGCACAATATTACAGAAGGCCAAACTGACCAGTGTGGTTTATTAGAAAATAAAAAATAAATAATAATTGGAACCAATGGTACATAAAAAATTGTAAAAAAAGCAGAATTTGCAACATCTGTGTAAATTAGAGAAACTTGTTGTAAAGCTGTGCCCAAAAATAAAGAAATCCCAACAGGTATCATTAATTTTATAAACAATTTTTTTTTAGTTTTTATCTCTTCGGAAATAATTTTTTTCTCAAAAAATAGTACAAATGGAATTACAGCTAAAAAGGCAACAAAAAATCTAGTTGCATTAAAAGTAAAAGGACCGATGTGATCCATTCCTGTATCTTGGGCTACAAAAGTTGTACCCCAAATCAATGTACAAACAATTAAACAAGTAAATGAAATAGTTTTTTTCATTAAAAAATTAGATCGCTAATTTATAGGCAAAATTTTTACCAAGATTTTCTTTTAATTCATTACAAAATCTTGCCGCTTCTGCACCATCTATTATTCTATGGTCATAAGATAATGATAAAGGAAGCATAATTCTTTTTTTAAATTCATTGCCAATTAAAATTTGTTTGTAATAAGTTCTTCCAACGCCTAAAATTGCAACCTCAGGATAGTTAATAATTGGTGTAAAAAATGACCCTCCTATTCCTCCCAAACTGGTTATAGTCATAGATCCACCAAAAAATTCTTTTTTTTCTATTTTAAGTTTTCTACATTTTTCACTTATATCTTTAAGTTCCTCAAATATTTTATTAAGATTTTTTTTATCGGCATCACGAATTTTTGGCACCATAAGACCATGTTCTGTATCAACCGCAATACCAATATGAAAATATTTTTTTAGTGTCATTTTTCCTTTACCAATTTCATCAATTGAAGAATTAAAATTTTTATATTTTTTTAAAGCTATTACCAAAGATTTTATAATGAAAACTAGTGGTGAAATTTTTTTCTTTTTGCCAGTATTTATATCAGTAAGTGATATTCTAAATTCTTCAAGCTCAGTGATGTCTGCCTCATCATGATGTGTAACATGTGGAATAGTTTGCCAAGAATTAACTAGATGGGGTGCTGATATTTTTTTAACTCTTGGTATTTCTTTAATTTCAATCTCACCAAAATCTGAATGATTAAATTCATTTTTTGGTTTTTCTAATTGCTTAGAGTCACTTAGTTGATTGTTTATAAACTTTTTTACATCATCTTTAGTAATTCTTCCTTTTCTTTCTGTTCCTTGTATAAGATTGATGTTTGCTCCTAACTCTCTAGCAAATTTTCTTATTTTAGGTGTTGTATATACTTTTTTATCTTCAGACATTTTTTTATAATTTCATAGGCATTGGTTTCTGAGGATCAATATTATATTTTTTCATTGCATCTTTAGCATATTTTGAAGGAATCAATTGCTCTTTAGCTAATACACTTAATGAGTATGCAACGATATGTTCTTTGTCTACTTCAAAAAATTTTCTTAAATTTTTCCTAGTATCACTTCTCCCATATCCGTCTGTTCCAAAAGAATAAAAGCTTTTTTCTATAAAAGGTCTTATTTGATCTGAATTTAATCGTATATAATCAGAAGCCGAAACTACTGGTCCCTCCTTAGAAGATAAACATTCTTCAAGATGACTTTTTTTTTGTTTTTTGTCTGGATTAAGAAGATTATATCTTTCTACTTCTAAAGCCTCTTTTCTTAATTCGCTAAAACTTGTAACGCTCCATACATTGCTGTCTATTTTATAATCTTTTTGTAAGATTTCAGCAGCAGCTATTACCTCTCTTAAAATTGTCCCCGAACCAAGTAGTTGAATTTTAGTTTTATTATAATTGCCAAATTCTTTGAATAAATACATTCCTTTTAGTATTCCATCTTCAACAAATTTATCTTTTGGCATCGCTGGATGAGGGTAATTTTCATTCATTGTCGTAATATAATAAAAAATATTTTCCTGTTTTTCGTACATTCTTCTCAATCCTTCACGAAAAATTGTTGCTAGTTCGTATCCAAAAGTAGGGTCATAAGATTTGCAATTTGGTATAACCGAAGACAGTATATGGCTATGGCCATCTCCATGTTGCAAACCTTCTCCAGCGAGAGTTGTTCTTCCTGCTGTAGCTCCTATTAAAAATCCTCTTGTTTGGTTATCTCCAGCTGCCCAGGCCAAATCACCTGTTCTTTGAAATCCAAACATAGAATAGAATAGATAAATTGGAATCATTGAAATATCATGATTTGAGTAAGATGTCCCTGCTGCTATCCAAGATGACATTGCTCCTGCCTCATTAATACCTTCTTCTAATACCTGGCCTTTAATATCTTCTCTATATGAACTTAACTGCTCAGAATCTACTGGTTCATATTTTTGTCCTTCGTGTGCATAAATGCCAATTTTTTGAAAAAAACCTTCCATTCCAAATGTTCTAGCTTCATCTGGTATAATTGGAACTAATCTTGGAGCAATATTTTTATCTCTCAATAAGCTCGTTAACATTCTTACTAAAATCATTGTTGTAGACATTTCTTTTTTTCCTGTTGATTCTTTCATACTTCTAAAGATTTCTAACGATGGAACTTTTATAGGTTTCGCAAATGAAGACCTTTCGGGTAAATTGCCCCCTAACTTTAATCTACACTCTTTCAAATATTTTATCTCTGGAGAATTGTGTGGAGGTCTATAATATTCAATATTTTTTACTTGCTCATTTGTTAAAGGGACATCAAATCTATCTCTATAATATAATAAATCTTCTTCTCCTAATTTTTTTTGCTGGTGGGTTGTATTCATACTTTCGCCAGACTTACCCATTCCATATCCTTTTATTGTTTTAGCCAATATAACAGTTGGAGTTCCTTTATTTTTCATTGCTGAATGATATGCTGCATAAACTTTATGCGGATCATGTCCGCCTCTATTTAATTTCCAAATATCTTTGTCTGTCATATTAGAAACGAGGTCTAATAATTCGGGATATTTTCCAAAAAATTTATCTCTCACATATTTTCCACCTTTTGCTTTAAAAGCTTGATACTCTCCATCAAGTGCCTCACCCATCCGTCTTATTAATAAACCTGTCTTGTCCTTTGACAACAAAGTATCCCAGTAAGAGCCCCAGATAACTTTAATTACATTCCATCCAGCACCTCTAAATATTCCTTCTAATTCTTGAATTATTTTTCCATTTCCTCTTACAGGACCATCTAATCGCTGAAGATTACAGTTAACAACAAAAATTAAATTATCTAATTTTTCTCTAGCTGCTAAACCTATTGCTCCTAAAGATTCAGGTTCGTCAGTTTCACCGTCACCTAAAAAACACCAGATTTTCCTTCCCTCGTCTTTTAACAAGCCTCTGTTTATTAAATATTTATTAAATCTAGCTTGATAAATTGACATTATAGGTCCTAACCCCATTGATACAGTTGGAAATTGCCAAAACTCTGGCATGAGCCAAGGATGTGGATACGAAGAAAGTCCACCGGGTTTAACTTCTTGTCTAAATTGATCTAATTGTTTTTCATTTATTCTTCCTTCAAGAAATGCTCTTGCATAAATACCAGGGGCACTATGTCCCTGAAAATAAATTAAGTCTCCAGCGAATCTATTATTCTTTGCTCTCCAAAAATGATTCATTCCAACATCGTAAAGAGTAGCGGCTGATGCAAATGTTCCTATGTGACCTCCAAGTTCAGGGTATTTTTTATTTGCTCTTACAACCATTGCAGCAGCGTTCCATCTTATTAAAGATCTTATTTTCCGTTCAATATTTTGATCTCCTGTAGATTTTATTTCTTCTTCAGGAGAAATTGTATTTATGTAAGGAGTGTTTCTAGACAAAACTAAATCAGAACCTTCTTTGTAAGAATGTTCTATTAATTCTTTTATTAAAAACTGAGCTCTATTTTTTCCGTCCTTCTCAAGAACAGAAGATAGAGATTCTAACCATTCTTTAGTTTCTGTTGGATCAATATCTCCGCTTTTGATAACTTCAATTTTTTCATTTTGAACTTTTTGCTTAAGTAATTTCTTTGGTTCTTCCGCTTCTTGGTCCAAAACTAAAGTTTTTTCTGCTTCTTCAATTATTTTTTTCGCATCAACTGGTATTTTTTCACTTTCAATTTTTCTAGATTTTTTCTCAGTTAATGTATTTTCTTTTAACTGTAATAATAAATCACCTTTGGAAACTTTATCTCCAATCTTAACATTAATATTTTCTACTATTCCATCTGAAATTGATGGAACTTCAACACTTGACTTGTCGCTTTCTAGGGTAACTATAGGATCATTTTTTTTTATTTTATCTCCAGTTTTTACCAATATTTCTATAATTTCTACACTTTCAAAATCACCTATATCTGGAACTAGTAATTTATTTGCCATTAAATATTATTGATTCTATTCACTTATTAACAAATTGATAGTTGTATTATTTTGGACATATTTATATCTATTTTTCGTCATCCTTAAATGAATAAATTATACCATGTTAATAAAATTATTTAATAAAATAAAATACTTAGATAAAAAACAAAACTTGGACGCTAAATTTTGGATACAAAAAATATTATTAAAAAGAAGTTTAAATTCTCTTAAGTATTAATCTCTCTCTATACACATTGCAATTCCCATTCCGCCTCCAATGCATAGAGTCGCAAGCCCCTTTTTTGCATTTCTTCTAACCATTTCATGAATTAATGTTACTACTATTCTTGCACCTGAAGCGCCAATTGGGTGTCCTAATGCTATTGCTCCACCATTAACGTTAACTTTTTCGATAGGAATTTTTAATTCTTTTACTACTGCTATGCTTTGAGCAGCAAACGCTTCGTTTGACTCAACTAGATCTAGCTCGTTTATTTTCCACTTCGCTTTTTCTAAAGCTTTTTTTGATGACGGAATAGGACCTGATCCCATCAAAGCAGGATCAACTCCACATGTTGCCCAGGAAACTATTTTTGCAATAGGTTTTAACCCTCTTTTGTCAGATTCTTCTCTTGTCATTAGTAACACTGCGGCCGCACCATCATTTATCCCCGAAGAATTACCAGCAGTTACTGTTCCATTTTTTTTAAATGCAGAATTAAGTTTTGATAAACTTTCTAACGTAACTTCTTTTCTTGGATGTTCATCATATAATAGTTTGCCATTTATTATTTCTTCGCTAAACTTTTTATTTTTAATAGCTTCTTGTGCTTTTAGCTGTGAAGATACTGCAAAAGTATCTTGTTCTTTTCGTGAAATATTCCATTTCTCAGCAATATTTTCTGCGGTAATACCCATATGATAATTATTATAAGCATCAATCAAACCGTCTTTTAAAATCATTTCTTCATTTGAGTTAGTCATGCTTTCTTGGCCACCCGCTATAACTATTTTTACATCATTTAATAAAATTGATTGATATCCTGCAACAATTGCTCTTAATCCGGATCCACAAACTTGATTTATTATATAGCCTGTTTTTTCTTTGGGAATGCCAGCCCTTATAGCTGCTTGTCTTGCTGGATTTTGACCTGCGCCACCGGTCAAAACTTGACCCATTATAACTTCATCAATAAATTGCGGTTTAACATTTGATTGTTTTAAAATATTTGTGATAACATCTTTTCCTAAATCATGTGCTTGAAATCCTTTTAAAGCTCCATTAAATTTTCCAATTGCAGTTCTTAAAGCAGCAACAAAAACTATATCTTTAGAATTTTTTCCCATATAAATACAATAATTGCTAATTTGAAAAATTACATTAAAAAATGTATGTAATTATATAATAACTGTGTTGCGCCTGTAGCTCAATTGGATAGAGCGCTTGGCTACGGACCAGGAGGTTCTGGGTTCAACTCCTAGCAGGCGCACCAAAATGAAAGATTTATGAAGGTCTCGTTACAAAAAGCTGTTATTTATTTCTTTGTAATAGTATTCGTAATACTGTTTTTAATAACTTTATTTATTTAAGATAAATTATGTCAGAAAATTTTGAACAATTAAGTAATAAGCCAGGTTTCATAAAACATAATGGAGGTTTATTATTTAGAAAAATTTCAGATGCTGAATATGAATTTAAAACAACTATAAATGAAAATCATCTAAATGCAGCCGGTATAACTCATGGTGGATATATCTCATCAATTATTGACGCGGGCGCAGGTACAGCTGCACATAGAGTAGCCAATAGTTCGCCATGTGTAACAATTTCGTTAGACATTAAATTCATTGGGGCAACAAAATTAGGTGACGAAATCATTGGGTTTGCAAAAATTTTAAAAAAAACAAAAACTATGGTTTTCTTAATTTGTCATTTGCAATCAAAAGAAAAAATGATTGCTTCTGCATCAGGTGTTTGGAAGATTCTTAATAAGTAGGTTTTCTTTTATAATTTAAATATCCAAAAATAAATAATATTATTAAAGCAAATGGATAGACAAATGCTTTATTCGGTCTATCAGAGTTTTCTATTTTAAATTCACTTATAAAATCCCCTGTTTCAAATCCTTCTTTTTTTGCAGGACCATTCCACTTTAGAGTTTTTACTACAATTTTATTTTCTTCTTTTGCTAAATTAATTCCATATTCTTTTAAATAAAAATTATTTTCAAAAGTATTTTTTTTAATAACAAATAATTTATATCTTTCTCCATATTCACTTAATCTAGTGACTTTTAAATGTATTTCTTTATCAGCATCTAATTTTGTTAAATGGATTTTTTCTAAATCTTTGTATTCATATTTTGGATAAAATTTATTAAGAGCAAAATCAGGTGATAATAAAGATATTGAAATAATTAAAAAAATAATAATCTCATACCATTTTAATTTATTAAAAAACCAACCTTGAGTAGCTGAAGTAAAAATAAGAATTCCAATCAAAGAAGTTGCAATTACTAATAGGGCATGCCAAATATTTTCTATACCGATTAAAAGTAATTCATGGTTAAACAAAAATACAATAGGAAGAACGCCTGTTCTTAGACTATACCAAAAAGCTTGAACACCGGTTTTAAGTGGATCTCCTCCTGAAATACCTGCTGCTGCATAAGATGCAAGGCCAACTGGTGGAGTCACATCAGCCATTAATCCAAAATAAAATACAAATAAGTGAACTGCTATAAGTGGAAATATAAAACCAGATGCGTTACCAACATCAACTAATACCATTGACATTAAAGACGCTACTACAACATAGTTAGCAGTTGTGGGAAGACCCATACCTAATAACAAACACAAAACAATAGTAAGCAGAATCAGAATTACAACGTTGTCTTTGGCAAGTGACTCTATGACTATAATTAAATTTGTACTTAATCCTGTAGAGCCTACTGCCCCTACAATTACTCCTGCTGTCGCTATTGCAATTCCTACAGCAACCATATTAATTGCACCTTTTTCAAATCCAATAATTGTTTGATTAAACCAAATTTTTAAAGCATCTTTATAATTCTTATCCTTATTTGATTGGATAAGTTTGTTTAATAAATTGACAATAATTAGTGCTATTGTTGCATAAAATATCGAGTAAGAGGCTGTAAGCCTTAGATACACTAATAAATAAATCAAAACAAAAATTGGTATTAAAAAGTGTAGACCTCTTAAGAATGTTTTTTTTAAATTTGGTACATCTTTTTCTTCCATTCCTTTAAGGTTTAATTTTAAAGCCTCAAGGTGTGAAATATAAAATAAAGCTATATAAGAAATTATTGCCGGTAAAAAAGCATGTTTAACAACTTCAAAATAAGTAACTCCAATAAAACTTGCCATAACAAAAGCTGCGGCACCCATGACTGGCGGCATTATCTGGCCATTAACAGATGAGGAAACCTCTATTGCGCCAGCTTTTTCTTTTGAAAATCCAGTTTTTTTCATTATTGGAATTGTAAAAGTTCCAGTGGTAACAGTGTTTGCAACTGAAGATCCTGATATTAAACCTGTCATTCCTGAGCCTAATATGGCCGCTTTTGCTGGTCCTCCTCTCATTTTACCAACCATTGCAAAAGCTAAATCTAAAAAGTATTGTCCACCACCAGCAGTTTCTAAAAGCGCGCCAAATAATACAAATAAAAATATAAAATCTACTGAAACACCTATAGGAATCCCAAATATAGCCTCTTGGTCAAACCATTGAAACCCCACAAGTCTATTTAATGAAAGACCTCCATGAGAAATCATTTCGGGGGCATATTTGCCAAAATAAGAAAATAATAAAAAACAAACAGCAATAACAACTAAAGGTATTCCTATTACTCTTCTAGTTGCTTCAAGTAATATTAAAATTCCACATATACCAATAATTAATTCAATTGGTAAAATAAAATTTTGACCTAAGGTAATTTTTAAAAGTATTCCACCTCTATCTACTAATTGGTCATAAAAGAAGTAAATATAAAGGCAACAAAAAGTTCCAATTATGCTTATTAGAATATCTATTATCGAAATTTTTTTTGATTTTGTAAAAGGAAATATTAAAAATGCTAAAAGTAAAGCAAATCCCAAATGAATTGCTCTTGCTGGCAAGCCTTTAAACATTCCAATATTAAACCAAAATGGAAAGGGAGAGGCGTACCAAAGTTGAAATAAAGACCAAATTATTGCTATAGCACCAACAATTTTTAAATGTAAACCTGTAAGATTTCTGGTAGGAGATAAATCCTCCTTAATTTTACTTTCAATATTTGTATCAGTGTTTTGATTCATCTATGAAATATACTTTACTATAAAAAAAAGGCCCAATAAATATATTGGGCCTTTTTAATTTTCTAATAAATGTTTGGATTACATTAATCCAGCTTCTTTATAATATTTAATAGCACCAGGATGTAATGGAGCTGATAAACCATCAGCAATCATATCTTCCTTTTTTAAAGGTGCAAAAGCAGGATGTTGAGCTCTGAAATCATCAAAGTTTTCAAAAACTGCTTTAACTACTAAATAAACAAGATCTTCTTCAACAGCGTTACTAGTTACAACTGTAGCTTTAACACCAAAAGTAGTTACGTCTTTCTTTTGTCCAGTATAAGTACCAGCTGGTATTACTGCTTTAGCATAATAGTCTGCTCCATCAATTAAGCCTTGAACAGGTCCACCTGTTAGATTAATTGGCAAAGCTTTTGCTCCACAAGTAGCCGCTTGTTCCATTGCACCGTTTGGAAATCCTACTGAATATCCATAGGCATCAATTTTACCATCACATAAAGCTTTTACTTGCTCAGACGAAGTTAATTCCGTAATTGATTTAAAATAGCTATTGTCTACTCCCATTGCTTTCATAAGCTCTTCCATAGTTCCTCTTTGACCAGAACCTGGGTTACCTATGTTAACAACTTTTCCTTTAAGACCTTTAAAGTCCTTAACTTTTGCTTTTTTTCTAGCCCAAATTTGAAAAGGTTCATTGTGAACTGAAAAAACAGCTCTTAATCCTTTAAACTGTTTGCCTTCCCATTTGCTTGAACCATTAACAGCATGAAATTGCCAGTCTGACTGGGCCACACCAAATTGAAACTCGCCAGCTGCAATTTGACCAATATTATAGTTTGATCCTCCAGTTGATGGAGCAGTACATCTATAAGCCTTATCTATACCTTTTTTCCTTCCATGTTCTTTCGCTATTGCTGATTTATGCAACATTTTACAAATAGCGTTTCCAGTTTGGAAATAAACTCCAGTTGGACCGCCAGTTCCTATCGTGAAAAACTCTGCAGATTTTGCAACTGTTGTCAATGACAACGATGCTACAAAAATCAAAAGAGCACTCGATAAGGAAGTTATTATTTTTTTCATATTCCCCTCCACTAATATTAATTTAGAACAATTCTAATCAAAACTTTACTGATGAGTCTATAAAAAAATTAAGTTGATTCAACCCAGGCTTTCAACCTTTTTGTTCCTTCAACTATTTTGGGCGCAAATTTATCGACTAAACCACTATCTAAATTCTGTTTTTCAGGCAAATTATCCATAAATTCTTTTCCATCAAAATCCGTAAAACTTAATCTTGTTATAAGTTTATCTTTTGAAAATCCAAAATCTGAGCCTGGTAACAACACAACTCCTGTATCAGTTAATAAGCTGGAGCACATTTCTTGAGAGCTTTTATATTTCATATCTAAAAATTCTGGCATTAAGTAAAATCCACCTTGTGGTTTATTAATCAAAATTTTATTAGACTTTAGATTATTGTAAACATACTCTCCAACCAGCTTTAGGATTTTTCTAGATTTATTAATATAATTTGTATGATCATTTTGATGAGCTGCGATTGCTGCGTATTGAATTGGTGCGCTTACAGATGAAAAAGTTTCACTAGCAAGAACTTTTAATGAATTTTTTAATCTTGTTAATTCTTTTGGAATTATAAAATATCCTAGTCTCCAGCCTCCGGCACCACACCATTTACTAAGTCCAGTACTTATGATTGTGTTTTCAGGACAGTAATTTGAAATTGATTTATAGTGTTCGGTAAAATATAGTTCTGAGTAAATTTCATCTGACAAGACTAGAATATTATATTTTTTTATAATTTTACTTATTTCATCTAAATTTTCACAAATTTGTCCTGAAGGATTGTTTGGAGAATTCAAAAGCAATAAATAATTTTTTTTCTTATTATTCAAAATAATTTTTTCTATATCGTTTGATGTTGGAAACCAATTATTTTCCCTACGAGTTTCTATCCAATGAACTTTATTTCTTCCTAAAATTGCTTGAGGTTCATAGGATACCCAGCTAGGAGATGGAAGTATAACTTCGCCATCAAAGAGCATTTGTAATAAAAACATTAGCTCTTTTGTGCCAGGGCCAACTAAAATATTTTCGGCTTTATAATTATAGTTTTTTTTATTTGATATATAATTTGCTACAGCTTCTCTGAGTTCAGGCAAGCCTTGCATTGGCAAATATTTATTTTGAAATGAATTATTTTTTAATTCATCAATAACATCTTCTGGAATTTTAAAAGGTGATTGACCAAATCCAAATTTAAAAACTTTTTTTCCTTTAGATTCAAGTTCTTTTGATAATTCATTTATTCTTAAAGTTGAAGATACTTCTAAATTTTTTACAATATCCTTAATCATTTATATTTTTAATTCTTTCAAATTTTTATACTCTTTTAATGCTTCTGGATTTGCCAAAGCCTGTATATTTTTAATCTTATTACCTTCTATTATATTTTTCACTGCTAATTCTACAATCTTTCCATTTTTAGTTCTAGGTATGTCCATTACTTTGATTATTTTTGAAGGAACGTGCCTCGGAGAAGCTTCAATTCTAATTTTTTTTTTAATCTTCTCTACTAAATTTTGATCAAAGCTATTAGTATTGTTCAAAACTATAAACAGCAGTATCCTTATATCATTATCCCAAGATTGACCTACAACGATAGAATCTTTTACTTCTTTGAACTTTTCAACGACTGAATAAATTTCTGATGTACCAAGTCTAACACCGCCAGGATTTAGTGTAGCATCTGATCTTCCATATATTATGTAACCATCAGAATTCTTTCTTTCGGCATAATCGCCATGATGCCAAACTCCTTTAAATTTTTTAAAATACGCATTTTTATACTTCAAATTATTTTTATCGTTCCAAAATTTTTTTGGCATTGATGGAAACGAAGATTTACAAACAAGCTCACCCTTTTGATTTCTGATTGATCTACCCTTGTCGTTAAAAATATCAGTATTCATTCCTAATCCATTATTTTGAATCTGGCCAGAAATTACAGGACTATAAATATTTCCTAAAACAAAACATGATACTATGTCAGTGCCCCCTGAAATTGAGGCTACATGAACATTTTTTTTTATTTTTTTATAAATATACCTAAATCCGTCTTCTGAGAGTGGAGATCCAGTTGAGCAAATAGTTTTTAGTTTCTTTAACTTATATTTTTTAATTAAAGATAGATTAAGTTTTTTTAATGAATCAATATATTTTGCACTAATGCCAAAAAGTGTAATATTTTCTCTGTTTGCTATTTTTATAAGTAAATCATCTTTTTTATATAAAGGAGAACCGTCAAAAAGAACTATTGAAGCTTTTGAAGCAAGTGAGCTTACTAACCAATTCCACATCATCCATCCACACGTTGTAAAATAAAAAACATTATCACCTGGACTTATTTCACAATGTAGTTGGTGCTCTTTTAAGTGCTGCAATAAAACCCCTCCGGCTCTATGACAAATACATTTTGGTTTTCCTGTGGTGCCACTTGAATATAAAATTGCAAGTTCTTGATCAAAATCAAATTTTTTAAATATAATTGTTTTTGGTTTTATTTTTTTAATATCTTTCCAATAAAAAATTTTTACACCTTTAATTTTATTAAATTTTAGATTATTTTTTCCAGGATAATTAACTAAAATTATACTTTTTATTGATTTAATTTTTTCTAAAATTAAAGGTAATCTTTCTAAAATGTTTATTTCTTTACCGTTATAATAATACCGATCACAAATAATTAACAACTTTGGATTAATTTGTGCAAATCTTTCAATCACGCCATTTACACCAAAATCAGGTGAACATGATGACCAAATTCCACCTATAGATGAAGTAGCTATAAAACTTTCTACTGTTTCAATTATATTAGGTAAGTAAGCTGCAATTCTATCTTTTTTTTTTATTTTTATTTTTTTAAAAAACTCAATTATTTTGCTTGTGTTTATGTTTAATTGCTTCCAAGTTCTTATTTCTTTAAAACCATTTTCACTTATAAAAGTAATTGCTTTTGTGTTATCATTTTTTGACAATAAATTTTCTGCAAAGTTTAATTTTGAACCAATTAGAAATCTGCTGTTAATTAAATTTTTCGTATATTTAAATTTAAATTTTTTTTGTCCCTTAACACCTGTAAAATCCCATACTGAACTCCAAAAATTACTAGGATTATCATTGCTCCATTTTAACAATTTATTAAATTTTTTTGAAAATTTGTATTTATAATGTTTTACTAAAAATTTTTCATATCTAAATAAATTAGATTTATTTTTTACTGTTGGTGATGCTTCCCATAATTTTTTGTTCATATAAAAATAAAATATATTGAATTATTTTAATTTATGTTACTCTCAATATTGAGAAATATTATAAATGAGAACTTTTTTCTCACTGATTCGGTCATGTTTTAGACTATTTTTGTTCTTTTCGAACAACTATATATAGTGTGACTAAATTATAATACACAAAACTTTGAAATGAAAAAAAATAAAATTACTGCTGTTCTGGGACCAACTAATACAGGAAAAACATTCCTGGCCATAGAAACAATGCTTTCTTTTAACTCTGGCATGATTGGATTTCCACTTCGTTTACTAGCAAGGGAAGTATATGACAAAGTAGTATCAAAAACACATATTAGTAAAGTTGCCCTTATCACCGGAGAAGAAAAAATAATACCTTCAAACGCTAAATATTATCTTTGTACAGTTGAATCAATGCCAATAGATAAAAATTTAGAATTTGTAGGTGTAGATGAAATACAAATGTGCTCAGATCATGAGAGGGGCCATATTTTTACAGATAGATTGCTTAATCTTAGAGGTGAAAAATTAACAATGTTTATGGGCTCTAACACTATGAAGAATATTTTTTCTAACCTTGATGGTGACATTGAATTTATAAATAAAGAAAGATTGTCTAAATTATCATATGCAGGACACAAAAAAATTTCAAGAATTGAAAGAAAAAGTGCAATTATAGGATTTTCTACAGAAGAAGTTTATGCAATTGCAGAGTTAATTAGAAGACAAAAAGGTGGAGCGGCAATTGTTATGGGTTTATTAAGTCCAAAAACAAGAAATGCACAAGTATCATTATATCAATCAGGAGATGTTGATTACCTAGTAGCAACAGATGCTATAGGAATGGGAATTAATATGGATCTTGAAAATGTTTATTTCTCAAATATTAAGAAATTTGACGGTAAAAAATTAAGAAAATTAAATTTAGCCGAAATTGGTCAAATTTCTGGAAGAGCAGGAAGATATTTAAGTGATGGAACCTTTGGAATTACTGGTGACTGTGACAAAATAAATTCAGAAGAGGTTAATTTATTAGAAAATCACAAATTTGATGAAATAAAAACCCTGTTTTGGAGAAATTCTAAACTAAATTTTAATAATATAAAAAGTCTTGTAAAATCTTTAGAAGAAAAACCTGATCAAGATTGGTTAAGAAGAATTCATGAATGTGAAGACGAAAAAGTTTTAAAATATTTTTTAAAAGACTCAAATAGCTCAAATTATAAAGAAAATGAATTAAAGTTATTGTGGGAATGTTGTCAAATTCCTGATTTTGTTAAAAAAAATTATGGTCATCATTTACAAGTAGTGAGTAAAGTTTTTTCATTTTTAATAGGAAATAATCAAAAAATTACAAACAATTATATGAAAGAACAACTATCTTTATTAGATAAAATGCATGGAAACATAGATTCAATTTCAAATCGAATAGCAAATATTAGAACATGGTCATATGTTGCTAACAAAGTTAATTGGGTCGAAAACCAAGATTATTGGGTTGAAAGAACAAAATTTTTAGAAGATAAACTTTCAGATCGTCTACATGATGAATTAACAAAAAGCTTTATTGATAAAAGAGCTAGCGTACTTGCTAGAGGATTAAAGCAAGATGTAACATTTAAAACAGAAATTATTGAGAATGAAAAGGTTATGATAAACAAACAATATATAGGTATTCTAAAAGGATTAAAGTTAGATTTAGATTTAAAAATTGGTGCTTTAGATACAGATATCAAATCCTTAAAAAAAGCTGCAAAACAAAATGTTGCACCTGAAATATTGAATAGAATAGATCAAATAATAAAAACAGAGCTTATTGAATTAAAAGATGATTTTAAAATTTACTGGGGAAAATTTCCAATTGCTAAACTGGCGCCAGGAAAAGATTATTTAAACCCTGAATTTAACTTAATAATTGATGAAATGGTAGAAAGTATAGATAAATCAAAATTAAATGATTATCTAGAAAAATGGATAAATAAAAAAATTCATCAAGATTTAAAAAGTTTAATAGATTTAAAATTTATCAAAGAAAATAATTCTTCAATAAGAGCTCTTGCTTATCATCTTTATGAAAATAACGGAGTTGTAAAAAGAGAAAATGTTACAGACTTTCTTATAAAATTAGGTCAAGATGAAAGAAAGATCCTAAGAAACTTAGGTGTAAAATTTGGAAGATATCATATTTTTTTATACAACTTATTTAAACCAAATGCGGTTTCACTAAGAATTATGCTTTGGAAAAATTTTCATCAAAAGTTTTACAACTTAAAACCCCCTATTTTTGGTTTAAATTTTCTTGAAAATAAAAAATCTATTGATAATAATTTTATGCTTTTATGTGGATTTGAAAAATTTGAT
>CACAMG010000011.1 GCA_902533585.1 uncultured Pelagibacteraceae bacterium | reverse complement strand
ATTTTTTTCATCAAAAACTAAAGAAATATTGCTTTTTATAAACCCTTTTTTAATTCTATTTTCTAATAAAACTGTTGATAAGTTAAATTTGTATAAGTTAATAAAGTTTAAAAAATTTTTTATTTTATTCTTCTTGGTAATAATTTCTAAATTATTAATTTTATATTTTTTCTCTAAAAATGAATTAATATCAATATTTAGATTAATTTCTGATAATTCAAATTTATTATCTTGTATATATAAATTTGTATCTTTTGTTTTTGTTACTATTTGTTTTGTTTTTAAATCTAAAAGAAGACTTACCTCTTTTAATTCTACATTTAACCTTGGATCTACTTGTTTTATTTTATTTAAAATTAATCCATTAAATTTGGTAGTTTTAATCCCTATTGTGCTTAGGTAAATTATTCCAACAAATAATAAAATTATTAAAGCAGAAAGTAATTTAATAATATTTTTATACATTTTGTTTATAAAGCGAACTTTCTAAAAAACCATCTAAGTCCCCATCTAATATTTTATCTGGATTTGAACTTTCAAAATTCGTTCTATTGTCTTTCACCATTCTATAAGGATGTAAAACATATGATCTAATTTGATGCCCCCAGCCTATATCGGTTTTAGAGCTTTCTATAGTTTCATTTTCTTTATTTTTTTTCTTTATTTCATTTTCATATAACCTTGCTTTTAACATGTTCATGCAAGTTTCTTTATTTTTATGTTGAGACCTTTCATTCTGACATTGAACAACTATTTTGGTAGGTAAGTGAGTAATCCTTACGGCGCTATCTGTTGTATTTACATGCTGACCTCCTGCCCCACTTGATCTATAAGTATCTATTCTCAAATCTTTATCTAAAATTTGAATATTGATATTTTCATTAACAACTGGATAAACCCAAACACTTGCGAAACTTGTGTGTCTTCTTGCTCCTGAGTCGAAAGGTGAAATTCTAACTAATCTATGTATGCCAGATTCAAATTTCAAAAACCCATATATGTATTCACCTTCAATCTTAATTGTAGAAGATTTTATTCCAGCTTCATCTCCTTTGTGTTCGCTGATTAATTTAGTATTACATCCCTTGTTTGTTGACCACTTAAGATACATTCTTCTTAACATATCAGCCCAATCTTGGCTTTCTGTACCTCCTGCGCCTGCGTGAATTTCTAAATAACAATCAAGTTTGTCATTATCATTTGATAAAAAACACTTTATTTCAGTTTTTTTAACTTTATTTTTTAGATTTTTAATAGAGGTCAAAGTCTCATTAAGTACAGATTTATTGTTTTCTTGAATGGCTAAATTGTAAAGATCAAAAAAATCTTTACAGTCTTGTGAGTTTGAATTGTATGAATTAATTAATTCTTCGTATATTTTTTTTTCTTTTATTATTATTTCTGAATCTGTTTTATTTTTCCAAAAATTTGGATTTTGGATTTTTTTATTAATATTCTCTAGTTTTGAAAAAATATTATTTTTATCAAAGATACTCCTTGATTCTCTGATTTATTTTTTCAATTTCATTTCTATAATTTATTATATCAGTTTCCATTAATAAAATTTTAAAATATTGTTGTTAGATAGCTTATATTGAATATCCCTATTATAATCAAAATTATTTTGTTCTAATTTATTTTTTTTAAATGCCTCAATAATAGTTTTTTTTGAACCAAAATTTGCTTTTTTTCCAGTAGCTTGATCTATAACCATCATATTAATATTTTTTGCAACCTTAAATGGTCTTGCATTTTTTTTATTTACTGCCTTTTTCACAAAAGACTTAAATATAGGCAATGCAGTTTTTGATCCTGTCTCATATCTACCGAGGCTTCTTGGTTCATCGTACCCAACATATGTACCAACTACTAAATTTGAGGTGAATCCTATGAACCATGTATCGGTATTTTTATTTGTTGTTCCAGTTTTTCCAGCTAAATCTAAATTTAACTCTTTTAACGCTCTACCTGTTCCTCTTTGTATCGCTCCTTCTAGCATTGAAGTAATCTGATAAGCGGTCTCCTCAGAAAATATTTTTGGAAAATTATCACTAATTTTTGGGAAATTTTTTCCTAGAAAAGATATTTGATCACAGTTTTTACATATTCTTTTTTCTGAGTTAAATATAGTTTTCCCTTGGCTGTCTTGAATTCTATCAATAAATATTGGATCTACCAGCTTTCCTCCATTTAAAAATGAACAGTATGCAGAAGTTAATTTTAATAAAGTGGTTTCTGCAGATCCTAGTGATATAGAAAATAATTCTTCTGGATTTTTATAAATATTTAATTTTTTTGAAAATTCTGCAACTTTTTTTATTCCTAAATCTAGAGCTATTCTAACTGTCATTAAATTTCTAGATTTTTCAATTCCAGTTCTTAGAGTTGATGGACCATAAAATTTTTTTCCATAATTTTCTGGTTTCCACATTTTAAGATCTTCTCCTTGATCTAAAACTATCGGAGCATCTAGAACTAAAGTAGAAGGTGTAAAATTATTTTCTAAAGCCAAAGCATATACAAAAGGTTTAAAAGCCGACCCTGGTTGTCTGTAAGCTTGGGTTGCTCTATTAAATTCACTTTTTTTAAAACTAAAACCTCCGGCTACCGCCAATACTCTTCCTGTGTAAGGATCCATAACGACAATTCCTCCATTCGCAATAGGAATTTGTTTGAGATCGAAAAAATTATTTTTTATTTTTTTCACATAAATTACATCTCCAATTTTAAATAATTCATCAAATTCTTTTTTTAACCAAGTTACATCTCTGTATCTAATTTTTCCTTCATTTTTAGTGCTAGTTTCGATTTCTAAATTAAATTTTTTAACTTTAGTTACAATTGCTAAATTCCATCCAATAGATTTTTCTATTTCAAATTCTTTTAAATTTTCATTCCATTGATTGCTATATTTTTTATTTAGTAAAGGACCTCTCCAACCTTTTCTTCTATCGTATTTAATTAAACCTTCTCTTAATGACTCAATTGCAATTTTTTGCAGTTCTAAGTTTAATGGTGTTTTAATTATAAACCCTTTTTTGTAAACTCTATCAAATCCATATTTATCTACAATTGATTTACGAATATCTTCAACGTAGTATCTTGAGTCTTCCAAATATATTTTTTTTCTCTTATTAAGTTTTATTTCAGAATTAACTAAATCAACATACTTTTTTTTATTGATATAAGAATTGTCATACAAATTTCTAATTACTAAATTTCTTCTGTATTTAGCTAATTCAATATTTTTATATGGGTTATATTTGCTAGGAGCTTTTGGAAGAGCCGCTAAAAGTGACGCTTCAGCATAATCAAGTTCACTTATTGGTTTATCAAAATATTGGAGGCTTGCGGAAGCTATACCATAACTTCCTTCTCCTAGATAAATTTGATTAAGATACAGCTCTAAAATTCTCTCTTTAGATAATGCTCTTTCAATCCTAAAAGCTAAAATTGCTTCTTTTAATTTCCTTGTGATGCTCACTTCATTGGAAAGTAAAAAGTTTTTTGCAACTTGTTGTGTTATTGTTGATGCTCCTTCAAGTCTTTTAGAATTTATGATATTGTAAATGTTGTTAATTATGGCTCTTATAATTCCCTTTGCATCTACTCCGGGATGTGAAAAGAAGTTTTTATCTTCAGCTGATAAAAATGAATAAATTACTTTTTCTGGTATTACATTATAAGGAACAAAAATACGCTTTTCTGATGAAAATTCGCTAACAAGTTCTCCACTTCCGGAATATAATTTACTGGAAACAGGGGGTTTATAATTTTTTAAAAATTTATAATCTGGTAGTTTGCTAGAAAATATCCACAATATTACAATTATTGATATTAAAGAACCCAAACCAACTGCTAAAAATGCAATAAATATTTTTTTTAAAATTCCACTCATTTTAGTTTATTTAATTTGTGAATTTGTTAATGTTAAGGCACAGAATTTATAAAATAAAACAATGAATAATAATAATCAAAATTTATGGCTAAAAATTTATATATTGATGCTTCGCATCCAAATGAAACTAGAGTTGTTCTTAAATCAAACGACAATATTGAAGACTACGAGTACGAGAGTATAAACAACACATTAATAAAAAATAACATTTACCTTGGTAAAGTAAGTAGGATAGAACCGTCTTTACAGGCCGCATTTGTTGATTTTGGTCGAGATAGACATGGCTTCTTATCTTTTAATGATATTCAAAGTGATTACTACCAATTACCACATGATGATTTAGAAAAAATTAAACAAGAGGAAAAAAAAGTTAGAGAAGAATTGCTTAAAGAAAGTGAAAAGCAAGAAGAAAATATCATAACAAATCATTCTGAAGATATACAGATGAAAGATCCAGTTGAAAAAATGCCTGAAGAAAATTTGCAACAAAATAATACAAAAAAAAAATTTCCTTCAAAAAGATACAAGATACAAGAAGTAATTAAACCCAATCAAGTTATTCTTGTTCAGGTTTTAAAAGATGAAAGAGGACTTAAAGGTGCTGCTTTAAGTACTTTTATATCTATTGCTGGAAAATATATTGTCTTAATGCCTAACACACCAAAAGGAGGTGGTATTTCAAGAAAAATTTTTAATCCGGCAGAAAGAAAAAAAGTTAGAGATATACTAAATGAAATAGAAATTCCTAAAGAAATGGGAATTATAGTTAGAACTGCTGGTTCAAATAAATCTAAAAATGAAATAGAAAATGATTTTAATAATTTATTAGTGGTTTGGAATTCAATAAAAGATAATGCTATAAATTCAATTGCACCAAAACTAATTCACCAAGAGAGTGATATCATTAAAAGAACAATAAGAGATATGTATGATGATAATACTCAAAATATAGTAGTTGAAGGCAATGAAGGTTATCAAAAGGCTAAAAATTATATGAAAGTAATGATGCCTAAAAATTTAAAAAAAGTAAAAAAATATAGAGACAAAATTCCATTGTTTTTTAAAGAAAAAATTGAGAGCAAATTATATGAAATATTTCAAACAAAAGTAAAACTTGCATCAGGCGGGTACTTGGTAATAAATCCAACAGAGGCACTTATATCTATAGATGTGAATTCTGGTAAATCAATTAAACAAAAAAATGTTGAAAGCACAGCTTTAGATACAAACTTAGAAGCTGCAGAAGAAATTTCAAGACAAATAAAGATTAGAGATTTGTCGGGGCTAATAATAATAGATTTTATTGATATGTTAAGTTATGGAAATAGAAGACAAGTTGAAAGAAGATTAAAAGAAAAATGTAGATCTGACAGAGCTAGAATTCAAATAGGAAGAATCAGTAATTTTGGTCTTTTAGAAATGTCAAGACAGAGATTAAGAGAAAGCAATATCAAATGGGATATAAGTTTGACCAATGAGTCTTTTGCATTAAAAATCCTTAAGTTAGTTGAAATTAAATCTTTAGAAAATAAATCCAAAATAGTTAAAATTTTATTAAACGGCAAAGTTAATGATTTTATAAAAGAAAATTATTTAAAAGATGTAAAATATTTTGAAAAAAAAAATAAAATAACTATTAACATTGATGCAGATGTTAATTTAAATTTATCAGAATATATAATTGAATTTCAATCAAAAAATAAAAAAGTTAATGAAAAAATTGAAAAAATCTCTTCATTAAAAAAAACTAATGAAATTAATTTTCAAAATAAAAATATTTTTAAGAAAATTAAAAAAAAAAACAAGTTTAAAAAGAAATTTTATAAAAAAAAATCTAAATAATTCCTTTTTTGGGAGATGAGGCATTACCATATATATTTTTTTTGATTCTCCCAGACAAAAAAGATTTTCTTCCACTTATAACTGCTAATTTCATGGCTTCTGCCATCATCAAAGGTTTTTTTGCTTTTGCAATTGCAGTGTTCACTAACACACCATCACAACCTAATTCCATGGCTTCAGCAGCATCAGAGGCTTCCCCAATTCCAGCATCAATTATTAAAGGAAGTTGTGTCTGCTTTCTAATAATTTTTATATTAATTGTATTTTGTATACCAAGGCCTGAACCAATAGGAGCAGCGAGCGGCATAATTGCTGAAGCTCCAGCGTTTTCCAATCTTTTAGCCATTAACGGATCATCATTGCAATAAACCATAACCTTAAAACCTTCTTTAGTTAAAATTTCAGTAGATTTTAATGTTTCAATCATTTCTGGAAATAAATTTTTTTTATCACCTAAAACTTCTAATTTTACAAGTTTCCACCCACCTATTTCTCTTGCTAATCTTAAAGTTCTAAGGGCTTCTTCAGAATTAAAACATCCTGCAGTGTTCGGTAAATAAGTAATTTTTTTAGGGTCTATATAATCCATTAATAATGCTTTTGATTTGTCAGAAATATTTACTCGTCTTACAGCAACTGTAACTATGTCAGCCCCAGAAACTTTTATTGCTTTTGCACATTCCTGCATACTTTTATATTTTCCTGTGCCAACTATTAGCCTTGAAGTAAATTTTTTTCCCGCAATTATTAATTTGTCTTTTTTAAGCATTATCCTCCACCAATAAAATGTACTATTTCAATATTATCCTTAGATTTTAAAATTATATTATCTATTTTTTTTTTATCTATAATTTCCTTATTAAGCTCGATCGCAACTTTATTTATTGGTAATTTTAGTTTATTTATTAAATCATAAACCGAAGAATTGGGATTCAGTATTAATTTTTTCCCATTAACTTTTATTATTACTTTATTTAGTTTATTCATATAGTATAAGCCAATTGTGAAAAAAAAAATATTAATTATTAATGGTCCAAATCTTAATCTATTAGGTGAAAGAGAACAATCACAATATGGTTCAAACACATATGATGAAATAAAAAAAATTTGTGAAAAAAAATCACAAGAAATAGGTGTAAAACTAGAATTTCAACAATCTAATATAGAAGGAGAAATAGTTACAATCATCCAAGAAGCAAGAAACAAATGCGATGGTTTGATTATAAATGCTGCAGGATTTACCCATACATCTGTTGCAATTAGGGATTCTCTTAGCATACTAAAAATTCCAACGATTGAGCTTCATATATCAAATATTTATAAAAGAGAGGAATTTAGACATAAATCTCTAATAAGTGCGGTTGTAAATGGAGGTATTTTTGGACTAGGGTCAAATGGTTATATTTTGGCCATAAATGCAATGCAAGAGTTGCTAAAAAATGGAAATTGATAAAAAAATAATAAAAAAATTAATTCAAGCGCTAGAAGATTTAAAAAAATCGTTAAATGACAAAGATGTCGTAGAAGCTGACAACTCTATTGAAGAAGAAGTTGATGATTCAATAATAACAATTAAAAGTCCTATAGTCGGAACTGCTTATCTTGCTCCTGAACCTGGAGCAAAAAAATTTTTAGAAGTTGGAAAAAAAATTAAAAAAGGTGATACGGTAATGATCATTGAAGCTATGAAAACTATGAATCATGTTCCTTCTACTTCGGACGGAATTGTAAAAGAAGTTTGTGTGGAAGATGGCCAGCCTGTAGAATTTGGTCAAAGACTTGTCATACTTAAATAATGTTTAAAAAAATATTAATTGCCAATCGTGGAGAAATTGCAGTTAGGGTAATTAGAGCTTGTAAAGAATGGGGCATAGCCACAGTTGCAATACACTCAGACGTAGATAAAGATAGTATGCACGTAAGATTAGCGGATGAAAGTATTTGTATTGGATCCCACCAGCCAGCAAGCAGTTATTTAAATATTCCTGCAATTATGTCTGCAATTGAACTCACAAATTCTGAAGCTGTTCATCCTGGGTATGGCTTTCTATCTGAAAATTCTGACTTTGCAAAAATTTTGGAAGAAAATAATATAAAATTTATTGGTCCTTCATCAAAGTTAATAAAAATGATGGGTGACAAAATACAAGCAAAAAAAATTGCTAAACAGTATGGGCTTCCGGTAATTGAAGGTTCAGATGGAGGTGTATCAAGTAAAAAAGAAGCTGAAGAAATATGTGATAAAATTGGTTTTCCTATTTTAATTAAGGCCGCTGGTGGAGGCGGTGGAAAAGGAATGAAAATAGTAAGTGATAAAAGCAAATTTGATGAACTATTTTCAGCTGCAAAATCTGAAGCAAAAAAGTATTTTGGAAATGATGAAGTTTATATAGAAAAGTTTTTTCAAAATCCAAGACACATTGAAGTACAAATATTATCAGGAAAAAATAGAACAGTTCATTTAAATGAAAGAGATTGTTCTGTACAAAGAAGACACCAAAAACTTATCGAAGAAACACCTAGCCCAATTTTAAATGATAAAATTAGACAAGATTTGTTAAAAAAAACAGTCGATATGGTTAGTAAAATTGGATACGAAGGTGCTGGGACTGTAGAATTTATATATGAAAAAGAAAAATTTTATTTTTTAGAAATGAATACAAGGGTTCAGGTAGAGCACCCCGTCACTGAAATGGTTACTGGTATAGATATAATTAAAGAACAAATATGGATTGCTTACACTGGTAATACTGCGCTCGAACAAAAAGATATAAATGCCAGAGGCCACGCTATTGAATGCAGAATAAATGCTGAAGACCCTAAAAAAAATTTTCAACCCTCCCCAGGAATTATAAGTATGTGCCACCAACCTTCAGGTTTTAGAACTAGAGTAGATGGAGCTATATATCAAGGTTACAAGGTAACTCCCTACTATGACAGTATGATCTGCAAAGTAATATGTCATGGTAGAAATAGACAAGAAGCAATTCAGAGAATGAATCGTTCTTTGGAAGAATTTGTAATTGAAGGTATAACAACAACAATTGAATTACATAAAAAGCTCTTAAATCATAAAAAATTTACTAATTCAGACTTCAATGTTAGTTGGCTTGACAACGAGAAAATAATATAAATTAATAACATTTAATTAGCCAAATATCATAAACAGGATGGTCAAAAGGAGAAATTGATGGGCTTGATGCAAAAGTCCAATCGTTGAATACAAAAACTTTGTCATTTTCTTTTTGAGTTAAATCTCTTACTTGTAAATAAGCTGTAATTTCCGGATTATCATCAAATTCAGAATTTTTACATTTTAAAAACTTTATTATTAAATTTTTATATTTTTTTTCTTCACCAATTTTTATTGTAAGTTGATTACTTTTTGAACTTACTTTATCTAAAATTTTAACTTCAACAAAATCACCATCTAAAACTTTACTTTTTTCAACTGCATTTGAAATAAAACTGAAAAAACTGGTTAAAAATACAAATAACAATATTTTAAAAAAATTAATTTTTCCAAGATTTGTATTTTTTTTTAAATTCATTTTTATCTTTATTTGGGTGATAAGCCTGGTCGGTTCCAGTTAAATTAGGTTTATGAGATTTTTGCCAATCAAATTTTTTTAACTCATGGGTATCTTCTATCTTATTTTTTGTATAATGAATCCAAGAATACCATTCTATTGGAATTTTTGATGCATCAATTTCATCCTTATATATAACCCATCTATTATCACTTTTATTTTTATAATATTTATTTCCTTGGTCATCTTGCCCAACTAATTTTCCAAAAAACATTGTATAAATTTTCGTTCCAATAGTTTGACGATTCCACCATGTGAAAATTTCTTTAAATAGTGTCAACATAAATTTTGAACTTATTTTCAATCTTTAATTGTAAAAAATAAATTAGACTAAAAATTTTATTTGTATATACAATATTTACTTTAAGACTCAAAAAATAAAATTAAGGCTCAATATGACAAAATATTTAATAGAAAGCTATTACACATGTAGCTTAAAAGTGAACCATTATTTAGACAATATTAGCGAATTAGAACTCCAAAATTTAGAAAAAAGAGAAGATGGAAAGTTTGAAATCTTAGATATTAAATTAGATAGTAGAAAAACAAAAAATTTAAGCTCAAAAATCAATGAATCTAAAGAAAAAATAGAATCAAAAAATATCGATAACACTGTAAATAACAACGTTCAGAAAACCCTCAAAAACAATGGTCAACATTTTGTAAAAAATATTAATGATGCGGCTGGTAAACGATTTAAAATGCCTGACAGACGTAAAGGTTATATACAAAAAGCAACTGTTGGAAATCATAAGGTTTATCTTCATACTGGAGAGTATGAAGATGGTAAAATCGGAGAAATTTTTATTGACACAAGCAAAGAAGGAGAGCTGGTGAAAGCACTAATGAATAATTTTGCAATAGCTATTTCTCTAGGACTGCAATATGGAGTTCCGCTGGATGAATTTGTAAATGCATATGTTGAAACTAAGTTTGAACCTTCTGGCAAAGTACATGGGAATGATAGAATATTAAGCGCATCTTCAATATTAGATTATATTTTTAGAGAACTTGCTATTTCCTATTTAAATAGAGAAGATTTAGCACACACACCTTCGATAGGAACTACAGAAAAATCAAACGATAAAAATCTTGAAGAGGTTTCTGATGACCAAAATCAATTTTTGAAAATAGTAAAAGATATAACAAGTAAAGGATTTATAAGAAGCAATTATAAAAAAAAATTGGTTGATCTGTCAGATATAAGAATAAACTTAAAAGGTAAAAAATAATTATTTATTTTTTTTAATTAATAAATTTAATTCCTTGAGTTGTTCAGCTGTTACATCGTTTGGGGCATTCATCATAAGATCTTGGGCATTTTGATTCATTGGAAACATTGTAATTTCTCTTATATTTTTTTCTCCTGCTAAAAGCATTACAATCCTATCTATGCCTGGTGCTATACCTCCATGAGGTGGAGCACCATAACTTAAAGCATTTATCATGCCGCTAAATTTTTTATCAACATCGCTTTTATTGTAACCAACAACATTAAATAATTTGTACATTAAGTCAGGTATATGATTTCTTATAGCGCCTGATGATAATTCAACTCCGTTGCATACAATATCGTACTGGTACGCTTTTATTTCTAGAGGCTTAGAAAAATCTAATTTCTTAATATCTCCTTGTGGCATAGAAAATGGGTTGTGACTAAATTTAATTTTATTGGTTATTTCATCTTTTTCAAACATGGGATAATCAACCACCCAGCAAAAAGCAAAAGAATTTTCATCTATTAATTTTAAATCTTCAGCAATTTTTTTTCTTGCAAGAGATAGCAATCTTTCAACATCTTTTTGTTTTCCGCAAGCTAGAAAAAAACTGTCACCAATATCTGCATCGGTATATTTTATTATTTCTTTTAAAGATTCTTCGGAAAAAAATTTTCCAATTGGACCTTTGGCTAAAATTTTATTTTCTTTTTCAATAGTAAAATAAGCTAGTCCGGAAGCGCCTTCTTCTTTTGCCCATTTGTCTATATTATCAAAAAAACTTCTTGGCTTGTCTTTGGTATTTTTTGTAACTATAGACCTTACTATAGATCCTGATTTTACTAGTTTTTTAAATATCTCAAATTTAACATCCTCTCTTTCAAAAATGTTTGTAATATCATAAATTAATAAAGGATTTCTTAAATCTGGCTTGTCGCTTCCATATTTTAGCAATGCTTCTGAATAGGGTATTTTTGGAAATTTATCGAATAAAATTTTTTTGTTTGAAAACTTCTTAAACAAATTAACCATTAATTTTTCTATAACTTCAAAAACATTTTCTTGTTCAACAAATGACATTTCTACATCCAATTGGTAAAATTCTCCGGGGCTCCTATCTGCTCTTGCATCTTCATCTCTAAAACAAGGAGCAATTTGAAAATATTTATCAAAACCTGAAATCATAACTAATTGCTTAAATTGTTGTGGCGCTTGTGGAAGAGCATAAAATTTTCCCGGGTTAAGTCTACTGGGAACCAAAAAATCTCTTGCACCTTCTGGACTAGAAGATGTTAAGATTGGTGTTTGAAACTCTCTGAACCCCAATTTTTCCATTTCAGTTCTAATTGAAGATATAATTTTTGATCTTAAAATAATATTTTGATGAATTTTTTTTCTTCTTAGATCTAAAAATCTGTACTTTAATCTAATCTCTTCTGAATACTCTTGGTCACTAAATACCGGCAGAGGCAATTCTTTTGTATGACCTAAAACCTCGAATGATGATATTGATATCTCAATTTCTCCTGTGTTTATAGATGAGTTAACTGTTTCTTTGTTTCTTTTAATAACTTTTCCAGATATTTTTATCACTGTTTCTAAAGGAAGTTTTTCTAGTTCATTAAAGTTTTTATTATTTTTTTCTATAACACATTGCGTCAATCCGTAGTTATCCCTCAAATCAATAAAAAGCAGATTTCCATGGTCACGTTTTTTATTAATCCAACCTGAGAGAACAATGTTTTTATCTATATGATTTTTATTTAATTCGTCACAATTATGCGTTCTATACTTGTTCAAATTATACCTTTAATATTTCTTTTATAGTTTTAAAATCAATTGGTTTCTTTTTTTTTAAACTTAATTCATCAACTTTATATATAAAATCAGATATTTTACCATAAGATCTGTCAATTCTTTTAATTACAAAATCAATGAGTTTTTTGTCTATATTAATTTGTCTGTCTGAAAAACTTTTTAATATAATAGCAAATATTAATTCATCGTCAGGTTCATCAATTTTTGCAAATAAACAGTTTTTTGATCTAGACCTTAAATCTTTTAGTTTAAAATTAATTTCATTGATTGGTACAACAGAATTAATCAATAAAAATTTATTATCTTGATCAATTAAATTAAATATAGAATATAATATTCTTTCTTCAGTAATATTTTTAAAATTATCTATCACTATATTTTGATATAGCTTGAATTCTTTTAATATTTCATCATTTAAATATTCTTCATTAACTTTTTTTCCTTTGTTTTTTTTTAAAAAAATATTTGCTAAATGTGTTTTTCCTGAATATTTTTCTCCATAAATATTTAATATATTTTTTTCCCAATTAGGCCATTTTTCAATTAGCTCAAAAGCATAAAAATTGCTTTTACTTACATAAAAATCATCATTATGAAAATTTTGTTTGTAATTAAAATTAAGCAAAAGTTGATTTAATTCGTTCATTTAATTTCCCAAAGACCTAGTGAAGTGTCTATATCAAAGCCATTATTTTTAATTTCAGAAATAAATTTGTCTGGTGTATTATTGTAGATTATCTTGTAAATTATTTTTTTACTAGTAAAGCTATTAGTATAAAAGTGCGATACGTAATCTAATTCTTCCAACAAATCTTCGAATTTTACAATTAAATAATTTTTTTTGGTGTTTAGCGAGATAGTTAATGGTAGCTTAATTGAAGTATTTATTTGATTAGCTTTTTTCCAATTATTTTCATAATCAGTTTTAAGGTGATTGATTATACTTTCTATTTTCTTATTATCTTTAAAATTCACATTTTCAAATTCTCTATTTAGAATTATTGAATCATTTTCTAAATTAATTTTTGACAATACTCTCAGTTTTTCATTATTTCTAAAAAAAATAATAATAATATTATCTTTAAGATCGTATTTTGAAACAATTTCCATAAAATTATATTCTTCAATATTTTCTAAATTCTTTTTTATAATGTTGATATCGTCTAAATCTTCATTTGGTAGCAAATACTCCAAAAGATAAAAATTTTCTTTTTTATTATTCCAATTTGTAAAAAATAAATTTTCACTAAATAAAGATACTTGGCTGTTTTTAGTATCAATCAAAATTGGCATTAAAATTATTTTTTTTTCTTTAGGTATAGAAGGAAAAATATTATTTTTTTCTAAAAATTTTAAAGTTCCTTTTTTATCAAAATTGACCTCAAAATTAGCAAAATAATTATTATCAATAAATTTTTCATTAACAATTGTAAATGAGTCAACTAAACCTTTAATTGTTTCAAGATTTATATATGTTAATTTTTTTTTATCTGTTGAAATTGTTATTTTTGAAATCAATTCATGAAATGCTCTGTCGAACGCTTTATCAATTATATTTATTTTATTAAAGTCTAGGTCGTAGATCTCAGTTATTTCGAGATCCTTTATTTTGTATGTATTAGATAAAACCTTTGTTGTGGAAAACTCAACAAAAAACATAACTAAACATAAAAAATATATGTACAGATTAAATTGTTTTTTTAATTTTTTAAAAAACATAACCAATAAGAATGAAGAATAATAAATTAACATACAAAAAAAGTGGAGTTAATATTAAGGCTGCGGATAAGTTTGTAAATTTCATATCAACTATATCCAGGAAAACAAAAAAAAATGGTAAATTTAAGAATATTGGGAGTTTTGCAGCTGTATCCAATATACCTAAAAAATATAAAAATCCCTTAATAGTAACAAGTACTGATGGGGTTGGTACTAAAATTGAAGTCGCAAATCAATTAAATAAATTTGATACAATAGGTATAGATTTAGTAGCAATGTGTGTGAATGATCTAATAGTGCAAGGAGCTCGGCCGATATTATTTCTAGATTATATTTCTATTAATAAAATCGAACTTAAAAAAATTAAGCTGTTAATAAAAGGAATAGTCAAAGGTTGTAATATGTCTTCATGTGAACTCGTTGGTGGAGAAACAGCAGAAATGCCTGGAACATATTCTGAAGGAAAATTTGATATGGCTGGATTTGCTATAGGGCTTGTAGAAAAAAATAAAATATTATTAAAGAATAAAATTAAAAAAAATAACTTAGTTTTAGCTGTACCATCAAATGGAATACACTCAAATGGATTTTCATTGGTTCGATATATTTTAAAAAAAAAAAGAATTAATCTTAAAAAAAACATTTATTTAAAAAAAGAGTTTTTAAAGCCTACCAAAATTTATGTAAAAGAAGTTCTGAAACTTATACAAAATAATTTAATAAACGGATGCGCAAATATAACAGGAGGTGGAATAGAAGATAATATAAAAAGAGTATTACCTAAAGGACTGATGGCTAATATTGATCTCAATAGTATAAACATAAAATCGATTTTTAATTGGATTAAAAAGAAAAAAGTTAGTGACAAAGAAATGTTAAAAACTTTTAATCTTGGTGTAGGTTTTTGTATAATAATTAATCCAAAAAATTTAAATAAAATAGAAAAATATTTCACAAAAGATTTCAAACCTTATGTGATTGGAAAAATTACAAAAGGAAAAGATAAAGTTAAATTAAATGGAAAAATCAACTGGAAAAACTAATACAGCAGTGTTCATCTCCGGAAGAGGAAGTAATTTAAAATCTCTTATTAATTTTTCAAAAAATAAAAAAAGCCCTATTAAAATTAAACTAGTCGTATCAAATAATAGTAAAGCCAAAGGATTAAAATTGTCTAAAAAAAATAAAATAGAAAATTTTTTAATTAACTTTAAAAATAAGTCTTATGCGGAAAGCAAAGTTTTAAAAGTTCTTAAAAATAAAAAAATAGAGTTAATTTGCCTAGCAGGATTTATGAAGATTTTATCAAAAGCATTTATAAAAAAATTTAAAGGTGAAATTTTAAATATTCATCCTTCTTTGTTGCCAAAATACAAAGGATTAAATACTCATCTTAGAGTAATAAGAAATAAAGAAAAATTTTCTGGATGCACGGTTCACCTTGTTAATAGCAGGCTTGATTCTGGAAAAATAATTCTTCAAAAAAAAATAAAAGTTTTTAAAAATGACAATGTTACTAATTTAAGTAAAAGAGTACTTAAAGCTGAACATAAGCTCTATCCACGAGCTATATCTAAATTACTATCTTTTAGCTAAAAAAAAAGTTAATTTCTATTTTTGCATTTTCAATGCTATCAGATCCATGAACTGAGTTCCTATCAATAGAAATTCCATACTTTTTTCTTAAGGTTCCTTCTTCAGCTTTTTTTGGATCTGTTGCGCCCATTAACTTTCTGTTTTCAGATATCGCATTCTCTCTCTCTAAAATCATAACAACTATTGGTCCAGATGATAGATATTCGCACAAATCATTATAAAATGGTTTTGTTTGATGCACCTTATAAAATTCCTCGGCTTCAGTTTTTGTAATTTGAATTTTTTTATCTTTTAGAATTTTAAAATTGTTATTTTTAAATGTGCTTTTTATTTCTTCTATTAAATTTCTTTCTACAGCGTCTGGTTTAATTATAGAAAGAGTTTGTTCTAAATTACTCATAATTGTCCTCAACAAATTTATTTAACAATCTAACTCCATAACCAGTTGCACCTCCTGAATTTAAAGCACCAGCATATTTTGAAAAAGCCATACCAGCTATATCTAGGTGAGCCCAAGGAGTTTTGTTAATAATAAATCTTTGTAAAAATTGTGCTGCTGTTGTTGAGCCAGCACCACCAACATAATTTATATTTTGCATATCTGCATTTTTAGAGTCCATAAGTTTGTCAAAGTTTTTGTGAAGAGGCATTCTCCACAATTTTTCATCAACTCTTTCACCAGCTTCAATTAATTGTTTTGATAGTTTATCATCGTTAGAAAAGAGCCCTGCATACTCTGATCCCAAAGAAACAATGATAGCACCAGTTAAAGTTGCTAAATCAACCATGAATTTAGGTTTAAATTTTTTTTCAGTAAAAGTTAAAACGTCTGCTAAAACTAATCTACCTTCAGCGTCAGTATTTAATACTTCTATAGTTTTTCCACTATAAGACTTTACAATGTCTCCAGGTCTTTGAGCGTTTCCACTTACCATATTCTCGACAAGGCCTACTGCGCCAACTACATTAACTTTTGCTTTTCTTAAAGCTAAAGTTTTCATTAAACCTACTACAGCAGCTGAGCCCGCCATATCATAAGTCATATCTTCCATAAATCTTGCTGGTTTTAATGAGTAACCACCAGTATCAAAACAAACTCCTTTTCCAAGAAAAGCCAAAGGTTTAGATTTAGATTTTGATCCATTCCATTCCATGGTCACTAGGTAAGATCCCCTTATACTTCCTTGTCCAACTCCTAGCAAAGCGTTACATCCTAATTTTTTTAGTTTTTTTTCATCATAAACCGTAACTTTCAGTCCAATTTTTTTTAAAGCAGTCAACCTTTTTGCATATTCATCTGGATGTAAAACATTACCTGGTTCAGAAACCAAATCTTTTGTAAAGTTTACCCCGTTCAATAATGCATTTAATTTATTTTTTGTTTGTTGGTTATTAGAATTTTTTTGAATCGAAACATTAAAATTAATAATCTTATTTTTTTTTTTTGATTTATACAAATTAAACTCATAAGATTTAAGCTCAGCTCCATGCAAAAATGAATCACATTTAATTTTTTGCATTACTGAAGAAAAATTCGACCCTATAATCAAGACATCATTAACATCGTTTTTTTTCACATAATCATAAAACCTAGCACCTAGTTTTTCAGATTGAATTTGATTGTTTTTGTTGGCTATTAAGATAATTATTAATTTTTGATCAAATTCTAAATTGAGAGAGGTTATTTTGTCTTTCATAGTTTTTTTATTGTTTTTTAAAAAACCATGTATTTTATGATTTATTTTATCGTCAAATATCCCCTTAAAATCTAAAATTTTACTATCCTTAGCCAAAAAAAGAGCTATGTTCTTTGAAGAACCCTTTCTACTATCTAAATATTTTATTTTTAAAGTCATTTATATTAAATATACTATAGGTTGAAACGTATATATGTATCAAAATAATAAATTTCAATGAAAAAAACAATTTTTAAAAGTTTTATACAGGATTTTTTAAAAATTTTTGCCTTATATATATTTAGTCTATCTATAATTATATGGATAATTCAAGCTGTAAATTACCTGGACTTTGTAGCTGAAGATGGCCACGGTTTTAGAGTTTATTTTTATTACACATTATTAAGCATTCCTAAAATAATAAGTCGTATTTTAATGTTTGTCTTTTTTATTAGTTTATTTCATTCGATAGTTAAAATTGATGATAGAAATGAATTAATAATATATTGGATAAACGGATTAACAAAAATCGATTTTAAAAGATTAATAATAAGTATTTCGATATTTTGTCTATTTGCACAATTGTTACTAAATATATATGTAACACCAAAAACACAGGATTTAGCAAGATCATATATTAGAAGTTCAAATATTGATTTTTTGCCTTCATTAATTAAAGAAAAAGAATTCATAGATATTGTAGAAGATTTAACTATTTTTATAGAGAAAAAAAACCAAGATGGAAAACTTGAGAATATATTCTTAAAGACAGATATAAATGAAACTGATTATCAAATAATTTATGCGAAAAATGGTGAAATAAAATTCAAAAATAATCAAAATTTTTTATCATTACAAAATGGAGAAATAATTGATAAACTTGGAAGCGAACAAAAAAATATTAGTTTTAAAGAAACAGAATTTAATCTTTCTAGATACCAAACCAAAACAACAACATCTCAAAAAATTCAGGAAGTAGATACAAAAAATATATTAGAATGTATTCAAAATAAAAAAAAAATACCTAGATTAGACAGTAATATTTTTGAATGTAATGAAGAATTAACTGGACAACTATATCAAGAACTTATCAAAAGATTATTTCATCCATTGTATATACCTTTGTTAGCGGTTATCTCTTGCTTAATAATTTTAAGATCTAAAGACAGTTATAATTATTATTTTTACAAATTCTCATTATTTTTTTTAGGGTTTGTTTTTATTATTATGGGCGAGATATTATTAAGATACACTGGAACAAATATGATGTCCAATTTACAATTTATATTGGTGCCTCTCATATCATTTTTAATATTAAACTTCTTTTTTAACCTCAAATCGAAAGTGAATTAAATGTTTTTAAAAGTTTATCAAAAATTAATTATAGGAAACTTTTTAAAACTATTTATTAATACAACTTTAATATTTCTTTTTCTTATTGTTATTCTAAATATTTTTGAAGAGATAAATTTTTTCAAAGATACAAAAGTAAGCATTCTGTACCCGATCATCCTAACATTGTTAAATGCGCCATCGGTACTTTATGAAATTTTTCCATTTATTTTTTTAATAACTACTCAGTTCTTATTTATTAAATTAATTGAAAATGATGAATTAATTCTTTTTAAATCATATGGCCTCAATAATTTAAAACTTTTAACCATTTTAACATCTGTTTCTTTCATTATGGGAATATGTTTAATTGCACTCTTTTATAATTTTTCCTCTAAATTAAAATTCATATATTTTGATATAAAAAATGATTTTACTGAAGATAATAAGTATTTAGCAGTAATAACAGAAAACGGGATATGGATGAAAGATGAGATAGAAAACCGAATTAATATAATAGATGCTAAGGAAATTGATAAAAACATACTTATAGATATTAATATCAACCAATTTGAAAAAGATACTTTTAACTTAGTGAAAACCATATACGCAAGAAAAGCAGATGTAAGAAACAAAAAATGGGTTCTTAAAGATATTTCCGTAAGAAAAAATAATTTTGATATAGAAAAATATGAAGAATTAACTTTTAATTCAAATTTTGATATTAAAAAAATTAATGGTTTGTTTGAAAATTTATCAAGTTTAACTTATTGGGAATTAAAAGATCTAGAAAAAGAATTAAAAAAATTGGGCTATTCAACACTAGAAATTAAGCTTCATAATCAAAAAATTTATTCCTATCCTTTTTTTCTTGCAATTATGACTTTATTTTCTGGAATTATCATGTTGAATATTAAGACAAGCAATCGTCCAAAATTTGTTTACGTATTAATTGGGATATTAGTCTCTGTATTAACATATTATGTAAATTATTTGTCTGGGGTGTTAGGTCAAAATGCAAAAATACCTATTTATACATCGGTATGGACCCCGATAATATTTTTTATGTTTATATCAATTATAGGAATGATCAGAATAAATGAGAAATAATATAAAATTTTTTTTAGTTTTTTTATTTTTGTTTTTTAATTACAAAGCTTCTTCTGGAGCTGAATTTAAGTTTGAAACTTCTAAAATTGACTATGAGGACAGTCAAAAAATAGTTAAAGCATCGGAAGGAGTAAAAATTTTGTTAGAAAAGCAAGTTACAATAGATGCGGTTAAATTTTTATATGAAAAAGAAAAATCAACTGTTTTAATTGAAGACAATGTTGTAGTTAATGACCCGGTTAACGACTTAATTATTTATGCAAAAGAAATTGTTTATAATACAAGCTCTGAAATAATAAAATCAAACTTACCTTCCAAGGTAATTTACAAAAATAATTATAAATTTGATTTAAAAAGTTTTGTTTATGATAAAAAAAAATTACTAGTTTCTTCCGATAATTTTTCTCAAATGATAGATGGTCTCGGAAATAAAATTTCTACGGAAAAATTTGTTTTTTCTATAAAAGAAAATTTAATAAAAGCAAAAAATCTTAAATATAAGGACAATCTAAATAATGATGGAAAAATAGAAAATGCAATGATTAATGTGAAAGACAATTCAATTTTTGGAAATGAATTCGAACTAAATTTTGATAACTCAATATTAGGAAATGAATCAAACGAACCTAGAATCAAAGCAAGAACTGCAATAATAGAAAAAGGTAATACAAAATTAACAAAAGGGACATTTACATCTTGTAAAAGAAATAATGATAAATGCCCTCCTTGGTTAATTAATTCTGAAGAAGTGCTACATGATAAGAAAAAGAAAACAATATATTATAAAAATGCCTGGCTCAAAGTATATGATATGCCAGTTTTATATTTTCCAAAATTTTTTCATCCTGATCCAACAGTTAAACGTCGTTCTGGTTTTTTGGTCCCGTCTTTTAGTGACTCCAAATCTCTTGGTGGTGCTATTAAAGTACCATACTATAGCGTTGTAGCTGAAAATAAAGATTTTACTGTTAGTCCAACAATTTATTTTGATAAAAAGGCAATTATTCAAACTGAGTATAGACAAAAAAATAAGTCTGATGAACATATAGTTGATTTTAGCGTTCTCTCTAATATGCAGGGAGAAAGTCGTTCAAAAACACACTTTTTTTCTAATTCAAATTTTAATTTAGGTTTAAGTGCTTTTGACTCTAGTCATTTAAAAATAAATATTCAGCAAGTTTCAAATGATACATATTTAAAAACATATAATGTAATTTCTCCAATTATAAATAATAATGTATCAACTCTAGAATCCTCTATAGAAATTTATGCTTACAAGGATGATTTGGAACTAGAATTATCAACAGAAATGTTAGAAGATTTAAGCAAAGCTAAAAGTGATAGATATGAATACATACTTCCTAATTTTAGTTTAAGAAAAGATCTTGATTTGTATTCTAAAATTGATGGAAGCTTAACTTTTATGTCATCAGGGCATAGAAAACTATATGATACAAATATTTATGAAGATATTTTGATAAATGACTTATTGTATACAAGTAATCCAAAAATTTCTAAAAAAGGAATTATGTCAGATTACAAAATACTTTTAAAAAATTTAAACTCAGATTCAAAAAATTCTAGTAACTATAAATCAAATTTTGACACGAATGTAATGACGCAGTTAAGTTTTAATAACAGGTTTCCTTTATTTAAAGAGAATAAAGGACAAAAAAATTATTTTACTCCAATACTGTCTCTGAGATATAGCCCTAATAAAACAAGAAATTTGATCAATGAAGACAGGAGAATTGAATATAATAATATTTTTTCTTTTAATAGATTAGGTTCTGAAAATACTGTTGAGGGTGGCGAATCTGCAACTTTAGGAATTGAGTACAAAAAAATTAATAATCAAAATAATGAATTTTTAAAATTTAATATAGCATCATTATTTAGAAATAAAGAAGACCCTGATATACCTTTAAATAGTACGTTAGGAAGAAAAAATTCCGATTTATTTAGTAATTTATTTTATAAACCGAATGATATTTTTAATCTAGATTATAATTTTACAATAGATAACAATTTGGACACTATTAATTACCATCATGTTAAAACTGGTATTTCAATAAATAATTTTGTTACTGATTTTGAATTTCTAGAAAGGTCTGATGAAGCAGTTAATGAATCATTCTTTAAAAATTCTTTAGGGTATGAATTTGACGAAAGTAATTCTTTAAAATATGAAACAAGAAAAAATAAATTAACTGATTCAACCGAATATTACAGTTTAATTTACGAATATAAAAACGACTGTCTAACAGCAGCTATTGAATATAATAAAAATTACTACACAGACGGTGATTTAAAGCCTAGTGAAGACGTATTCTTTAAATTAACTGTTATACCATTTGGAGAGGGCAGAAGTCCTAATTTAAATAAATGAAAAAATTAACTCCATTTATAATTTTTATTTTTTTAATTACTCTTAATTTAAAATCAGAAGAAAAAATATATATATCATTAATAATAAATAATAACCCAATTACAAATATTGATGTGTTGCAAGAAGCCAAATATCTAACTGCATTAAATTCTCAAATGCAAAACTTACCAAAAAATGAAATTTTAAAGATTGCAAAGGATTCTTTGTTGCGTGAAAAAATAAAGGAATCAGAATTATCAAATTATCCTAGCTTAGGGAAAGATAAAAATTATTTTAATAATATATTTAATAATTTCTATAAACAATTAAATTTAAATAATGAAGAAGAGTTTGCAAGTTACTTGTCCAATTTTAATTTAGATATTAATGAAATTAAAAAAAAAATTGAAATAGAAGCTAAATGGAATGAATTAATATACACGAAATTTATTGATAAAGTAAAAGTGGATGTGGAAAAAATAAAACTTGAATTAAAAAATCAAAATAAAGCACAAACTACAACAGCTTATTTTCTATCAGAAATTTTCTTCATTACAGATGATAAGAATGATTTAAAAAATACTTACTTAAAAATACAAAAAAGTATTAATGAAATAGGATTTAAAAACACAGCAATCAAATTCAGTATGTCCGATAGTGCCAAATTTGGTGGGGATTTAGGGTGGTTGAACAAAAATCAACTTTCGCCAATGGTTACTAAATATGTAGAAAAATTAAAAAAAGATCAGGTTTCAGAAATTATAAGTATTCCAGGTGGTTTTTTGATTTTAAAACTTAAAGATAAAAAAATTACAAAAGTAAATACTGCTGACAAAGAAAAAAAATTGAGAGATTTAGTTTTAATTGAAAAAAATAAAAAACTTAATCAATTTTCATTAATTCACTTTAATAAAGTAAAAATTAATTCAGATATTGTAAATGTACAATAAACCTATAATTATTGTTGCTGGAGAACCTAATAGTATTTTTGCCGAAATTTTTTTTAAATTATTTAAATCTAAATTTATATCAAAATATAAAAGACCAATAGTAATAATAGGTTCTAAAAAACATCTACTAAAACAAATGAAAAAATTTAATTATAATTTTAAAATAAATATTGTTGATGATAAAAAAATAAGCAAAAAAATTTTAAATAATAAAAAAATAAATGTTATAGATGTTAATTTTAAGTTTAAAAAAGTTTTTAATAAAATTTCAAATAAGTCTAAAAATTATATTAAAAAATCTTTTGAAATTTCTTTTAAATTAATGAATAAAAAATTAGCTTTTGGTTTAATAAATGGACCTATTTCTAAAAAACATTTTCTAGAAAATAAATATCCAGGAGTAACAGAATATATTGCAAAAAAAGCAAATTGCTCAAAAAAAGAAGTTATGCTCATTTATAATGAAAAATTATCGGTAAGTCCTATTACAACTCACATTCCTATAAGAAAAGTAAATAAAAATATAAGTATAGATAAAATTGTAAAAAATGTTTTAACAATTAATAAGTTTTATAAAAATAAATTAAAAATCATACCTAAAATTGCAGTAACTGGTTTAAATCCACATTGTGAATCTTCTGATTATATAAGCGAAGAAAAAAAAATAATAATTCCTGCTATAAAAAAATTGCAAAGAAAGAAAATAAATATTCAGGGTCCCTACCCTGCAGATACAATATTTATAAAGAAAAATTCTTATAAATTTGATGTCGTTGTAGGAATGTATCACGACCAAATTTTGACTCCAATAAAGAGTTTGTATGGCTTTCAGCCTATAAATATAACTCTTGGGTTACCATATGTAAGAATTTCACCTGATCATGGTCCTAACAATTATATGTTAGGTAAAAATTTATCTGATCCAACAAGTCTTAAAAATTCATTAAATTTTTTTAAAAAAATAAAATCTTAATGAAATATAAAAAAAGCTTAGGACAAAATTTTTTAATAGATAAAAACATTTTAAAATTAATAGCAAACTTAGGTGAGATTGATAGAAAAGATGTGACTCTTGAAGTTGGTCCAGGGTCAGGCAATTTAACTAAACATATTCTTGAAAAAAATCCAAAAAAATTAATAATTATTGAGAAAGATAAATTGTTAATAAATAAATTTTTAAAAAATTTTGAAAATGATGTGGTTATAATAAATAAAGATATACTGAAAATATCTGAAGAAAATCTATCTAATGAAAAAATGATAATATTTGGTAATTTGCCTTATAATATCTCTACAAAAATCTTAGTTAAATGGATAAAATTAAAAAATTTAAATTATATTTGTAAAAGATTAATTTTAATGTTCCAAAAAGAAGTTGCTGATAGAATTATTGCTAAGACAAATACTAAAGATTATGGAAGGCTTTCTATTTTATCTTCTTGGAGACTTGATATAAAAAAAATCAAGGAAATTAATCCGCGATGTTTTTTCCCTGTTCCCAAAGTTAAGAGTACAGTTTTACTGATTAAGCCAAAAGAAAATTATTTTAAATTTAAAAACCCTAATAATTTAGAATACATTACTAATATTTTTTTTAATCAAAGAAGGAAAATGATAAAAAAACCTTTAAATTTTTTATTTGGAAATTCCAATGAAATATCAAAAAAATTGAATTTAAATCCAACTAACCGACCTCAAAATCTTTCTCCAGAAGTTTTTTATGAAATTTGTAAAGAATATGAAAATTCTTTAAGTCAGTAATTTTATATGTTTTTCAATCAAAATTTGATTATAGTTATTTTCTCTATTGTTTATCTTTGAATCAATCAAGTCTACTATTTGCTTATAGCAAGTTTCTAAGTTATCGTTAATAACAACAAAATCATAGTCTTTCCAATGCAACATATCTTTTTCAAATTGCTTCATTCTTTCATCTACTACCAATTTGTCTTTCATTTCTCTATTCGACAATCTTTGAAACAACTCTTCTTTGGTAGGAGGAAGTATAAAAAAAGTAATTAATGGAAAGTCAATTTTTTTTGTTTTGATTTGCTCGCTTCCTTGCCAGTCTATATCGAATAGTACATTTGTTCCTTTTTTCAATTCTTCAATTACAGTTTCTTTTGAAGTACCATAAAAATTATTAAAAACTTCTGCATATTCTAAAAATTGATTTTGACCTATAAGTTTTTGAAACTCACTTTTGCTTACAAAATTGTAGTCTTTACCATCAATTTCATTTTGCCTTGGTTTTCTTGTAGTGTGAGAAATTGAAACAAAATAATTCTTCTCTGAAGAGATTTTCTTCACAAGTGTAGTTTTGCCTGCTCCAGATGGTGAAGACAAAACAATCATTATCCCACCTTTTTTATAGGACATTAGTTAAAAAAAATTAATTAGCTTTATTCTCTATAAATTTAATCGCATCACCAACAGTCAATATTTTTTCAGCTTCGCTATCAGAGATTTCTGAACCAAATTCTTCTTCGAAAGCCATTACTAACTCAACTGTATCTAAACTATCCGCACCTAAATCATCTATAAAACTAGACTCTTCTGTAACTTTAGCCTCATCGATGCCGAGGTGATCTGCAACTATTTTTTTTACTTTGCTTGAAATATCTTCTGACATTTTGTTCCTTTTTATATTATTTTCGTTAATAAATTAATACTCAACTTTGTCAAGCCATATACATGCCCCCATTAACATGTATAGTTTCTCCTGTAATGTAAGATGCGGCATCTGAAGACAAAAAAGCTACTGTATTTGATACATCTTCACCTGTTCCCAGTTTAGCCATAGGTATTCTTGATGTTAAAACCGCTTTAACACTTTCAACAATATTATCTGTCATTTTTGATTTAATAAAACCAGGTGATACACAATTTATTGTAATATTTTTTTTTGCATATTCAATTGCTAAACTTTTTGACATTCCAATAATACCTGCTTTTGAAGCCGAATAGTTTGCTTGTCCTAGATTGCCTGTGTGCCCAACAACCGAGGTTATGTTAACTATTCTTCCATATTTACTTTTTAGCATTTTTTTTATTGCATACTTACACATTAAAAATGTTGAGCCTAGATTTACATCAATCACTTTTTTCCATTCTTCTGAACTCATTCTCAAAGACAAATTGTCTTTGTTAATGCCTGCATTGTTTATCAAAATATCTAAGCCAGTTAATTGTGAAGAAACATTTTCTACAAATTCTTCTATCTTTGTGTGGTCTGATATATCAAATCTTAAAATACTTATATTTGGGAAATCTTTTTTTAGATTATCTAATTTTTCTGTATTTGTACCTGTTGCTAAAATAGTGCCGTTTAAAGAATCAAATTTTTTCACTAGAGCACCCCCTATTCCTCCCGTTGCTCCTGTAATTAGTATTTTTTTTCCTTTTAAATTAATCATTTAAATTTATATTTTTAATATCCTCTATTTCGTTTATTGACAATAGATTTTTATCTTTATCAATTCTTTTAACCAATCCAGATAATACTTTTCCTGGTCCAATTTCAATAAATGTTTTAGTCCCCTTGTCAATCATATAAATAATGCTTTCTCTCCATCTAACTGGGCTTTCTATTTGTCTAATAAGTAAATCTTTTATTTCTGACGGTTCATTTGTTTCCTTAGCAGTGACATTTGAAATAATATGGTTATTGGGTGGTTTAAAATTTATTTTATAAATCTCTTTTTTCATTACTTCGGTTGCATGTTTCATTAATTTACAATGAAAAGGTGCACTTACGGATAATTTTATATTCTTTATGCTATTTTTTTTTAAATCTGAAGAAAACATTTCTAAATCTTTATTTTTTCCGCTAATCACTATTTGTCCTAATGAATTATCATTTGCAATGTAACATTCGTATTTATTATCATTTTCCTGTAATAAATTTTTTATTATATTTATCTCTGAACCTAAAACGGCAATCATTCCACCTTCTCCTTTTGGAACAGCCGATTGCATTGACTCTGCTCTTATTTTTAATAGTTTTATAGCATCCTCAAAAACTATTGACTCACTTGCTGCAAGCGCAGAATATTCTCCTAGGGAATGTCCTGCAAAAAAATTAGCCTTTTCTAAATTAAATTTAGTTTCTTTTTTTATTATCGTAAATATTGAATAACTAACTAAAAAAATTGCTGGTTGAGTGTTTATCGTTAAATTTAGCTCTTCTTTTGGTCCGTTAAAAATTATATCACTTAGTTTGACTTTCAATATGTCGTCTGCATTATTAAAAAGTTCTTTTACATAAGGAAATTCTTTGTACAAATTTTTTGCCATTCCTACAGTTTGGGAACCTTGTCCTGGAAAAATTACTGAGAACATAAAAAAACTAATTAAATTTACTATTTTTGTGTTGTATTTAGAATTTTATAATAGTATATCCTCTTTTTTTTAAAAGAATATTTATGAATTTATATGAACATACTTTAGTTGCCAGACAAGACACTACATCAAGTCAATTAAAGCAAATAGAAGAAAAATATACACAAATAGTTGAAAAATTTAATGGAGATGTTGTTAAAACAGAAAATTGGGGTCTTTTGAATTTGTCTTACCTTATAAAAAAAAACAAGAAAGGTAATTATATTCATTTTAAAATAAAATGTGACGGAAAAACAATAAATGAATTAGAAAAAAATGAAAAAATTGACAAAAATCTTTTAAGATATTTAACAGTAAAAGTAAAAAAGTTTGACTTAGAAAAAAACTACTTCAATAAAGAAGGGGAAGAAAAAAGAACAAATTATGAAAAGAAATAACAAAAAAAAATCTTCACAAAGCAATTTTTCTAAACTTAGTATATTTCAAAATCAAAAATATAAATTTAAAAAAAAATGCCCACTTTCTGGAAAAGAT
>CACAMG010000010.1 GCA_902533585.1 uncultured Pelagibacteraceae bacterium | reverse complement strand
CCTCCAGGTTATATTGGTTTTAGGTCAGCCAATAATTATCATAGAGTAGATTTAAAATCAGGAACAAGACCTATGACAATTTTTATTCCAGGACCTTTTGGTTTCCGAAAAGGATCGAGATCGAGTTATGGGGCACAATTTAATAATAAAAACTGATGATTCAAAAATTTTTCACTTTAGAAATTAATACAAATGGCCAAAAATTTTATGAATTTACCAATAGAACAATTGAGTGGATAAAAAAATCAAATTTTAAAAATGGAATTTTAAATCTAAGCATACAACATACTAGTGCATCATTAATAATACAGGAAAATGCAGATCCAGATGTTCAAAGTGATTTGTTAAACTTTTTTAACAAATTAGTTCCAATGAATATTAAAGATTATATTCATACAACTGAAGGGAAAGATGATATGCCAGCACATATAAAAGCATCATTAACAAATAATCAAATTTCTTTAAGTGTTCAGGATAGAAATATTTTATTGGGAACCTGGCAAGCTATTTATCTTTTTGAACATAGAATAAAACCACAATGTAGAAAAATCGTACATCATTTTATAGGTGAATAATTTTTTTTAAATAAAAGGATCGTAAGCCCATTGTAAGATGGCCTGTCTTTGTCTTCTTCTGCAGTTTAAATCACCTTCGTCACAGTTATTTTTTATTGCTTTTACGTGTCTTATAAAATTCTTCCATCTTTTAATCTGAATTTCATCTATTTTTGCAATTCTTCTTCCTTTTGAAAATCTACAATACCATTGAAACCAACCCAAAGGGTCTTCCTTGTATATCCATCCTTTATTTATCCATTCAGTTCTAGATAGGCCAGCTTTTACTTTGAACATATTGAGATTGACATTAAATTTTTTACTTAATTTTGCATTTTTAAACCAAGATTTAGGGTATTCATTTATTTTATCGGCAAAATATGATCCTCCGAACACACCTAATTCTAGCATTTCTTTTGGGGTCAATTGAGGTTTAAAAATATTATAAAAGCTGGTCTCTTTTATTACTTTGGTAGATTTCATGAGAAAAATATTTTATTTTTAACAATCTAAGGTATTGATTTTTTCCCAATTTGTTACTGGATTCCTTTTGTCAAAAGATTCATCTTTTTCAAATTCATTTATTTCTTGATTTTTTAATTTTATATAACTGCTTATAACTTCTTCTCCAATTGTCCTCTTAAGATCTTTGTTATTATCTAACTCATAAAGCGCGTCTTGAAGCTCATCAGGCAGTTTAGATAAATTTGTATATTTCTTGTAATCAGTATACATATTACACATTAGTGGTTCGCCAGGATCAATTTTATTTTTTAATCCCAAAATACCTGCGGCTAAGACTGCTGCTTGAATTAAGTAAGGGTTAGCAGAACCATCCATTAATCTTAGTTCAAATCTACCTGGATCAGGAATTCTTATCATATGTGTCCTATTATTTCCCGAATATGAAATACTACTTGGAGACCATGAGGCTCCAGATTTAGTTGGAGGTGCATTAATTCTTCTATAACTATTGATTGTTGGATTAAAAAAAGCACTTAGTGATTTTGCATTATTAATTATTCCTCCCAAAAAATTATAAGCTAACCTAGATAGTCCAAATCTATCATTACCATCTAAGAATTTATTTTTTTTTCCATCCCATAAAGAAATATGAGCATGGCATCCGTTTCCTGTTAAATTTTCAAAGGGCTTAGGCATGAAAGTGGCTCTGAGACCATGTTTTTCGGCTAAGTTTTTTACCATAAATTTAAAAAAAGCATGACGATCTGCTGTAATTAAACAATCAGAATATTCCCAGTTCATTTCGAATTGTCCATTGGCATCTTCGTGGTCATTTTGATAAGGACCCCATCCCAACTCAAGCATACTATCGCATATTTCTTTAATTAATTCATACCTTCGCATCAAAGCCGATTGGTCATAACAAGGTTTTGATTGTATGTCTCTAGTGTCTGCAATGCCTGACCCATCTTCAGAAATTAAAAAATATTCACATTCTACTCCTGATTTCATTGTTAAGTTATTTTTTTGTAAATTTTCTATTTGTCTTTTAAGCATAATTCTAGGAGAAGCCTCAACAGGCTTTCCATTCATCCATAAATCAGACGCTAACCATGCGACCTCTTTGTTCCATGGTAATTGAATTAGACTATCTGGATCTGGTATTGCAAACATATCTGAATCAGCAGGTGTCATATCAAGCCAGGTTGCAAAGCCCGCAAAGCCCGCTCCATTTTTTTGCATTTCGCCAATTGCTTGAGCTGGAACAAGTTTAGATCTTAATACCCCAAAAAGATCAACAAAACTTATTAAAAAATATTTGATTTTTTTTGCTTTTGCTATTGATGATAAATTTTTTGACATAATTTATCTTAGCATAATTTTATTAAAAAAAAGATAAAAAGAAATCTTTATAATAAATTAGACTTACCACTACTATAATTATTATTGCAAGTATAGGACCATATTTAGCTTTTGGCCATGCCAATCTAGCCATTCTACTAGGAGTCTTGTTTTGATTATTTTTTAAGTTTTGGTCTTCCATAAAAAAGGGCGTATAAAAAATACGCCCTTTTATAATATTCAATTAATTACCACTCAGCAATATTACTTTTATGGTCATTTGGGCCATGCCTTTTTCTCGCAAGCTTTTCTAACTTGCTAGACTCCTGCATAGCTTGAATAACATGCCAACCGATCCATAATACAAATGCGATAAGCACTAATATTCCTTCACTTCCTACACCTGGATATACCGCACCTGCTACTTCTTTAGCGCTTAAGTGATCTATCCAATTTGTTACTGTAGCCATATTATCCTCCTTTACCTGGTGGCTGATGAGACTGATTTTTCATCATCTCTAGCAGCTTCCATTATGTCATAGTCAAGACCAGCTATTTCAACTTCTCTTGGAATTCTCAATTTACCCATTCCATGAAGCACTTTAGCTATAATCCAGCCTGGCAACATTCCTAGTACAAAGAACATTATTATTGCACCAATAAACATTCCTAAAGGATTGATTGGAGCATAATCTGTTCCTACCCACATTGATCCAACGCTATATCCTGAAGAAGGATATCCGTTAAGAACAAATCCGCATATTATTAAACCAGCAAATCCAGCATAACCATGTACTGCTACTGCACCAACTGCATCATCAATTTTGAATTTCCGCTCAACCCAGTAATGCATTTTGTAAGCAACAACAACACCGATCATAGCAATGATCATTGCTTGAATTGGATGATACAAGTCATTACCTGCAGATGCGCAAATAATACCTGCTAGTCCACTTGAGTATGTCCAAAAAGGATCACCTTTAGAGATCAAATATCCTGCTAATAATCCTCCTGATAACGACATTAAGAAGTTAAAAGTAATACCACTTAGCGTCGTAGGAGTTACATAAATATTTGTTGCAGTAAAGTATGTTACACCTTCCATTCCATACTCAGGTCCAAGATCAAATATTGGTATATTGCATGCCGCGTAAAAACCCCAAAATCCAGTATAAATTAGAAACAGTCCGATTGTTACTAACCATGGATTTCTAGGGCCAATATTTCTTGGTTCACCTGAAGATGAAAACTTACCTATCCTTGGTCCTAAAACAGCAAGAACACCCAAAGCAAATCCGCCTGCGATCGCATGAATTACGCCAGAAGCGTAAGCATCATGATATCCAAGTATTTTGAGCATCCAACCATCAAAGTGCCATCCCCATGCAGCATCTATAGTCCAAAAAACTGATCCTATAGCAATTGCCAAGATACCAAATGCAAAAGTTGTTATTCTTTCGATTATAGCACCTGAAACAATTGAAGCAGCCGTCCATGAGAATAATAAAAACGCTGCCCAGAATACTCCGCTTATATGATCACCTAAATTAACTGCCATTATATCACTATTTGGCATGTACCATTTAGCACTAAAAGCTGATTCATCTGTTATCAAAGCTGCGCTTTCGTTCATTATTGAAGGTGCAAGTCCTGGTCCGGTTGGGAACGCCCAATAAATCCACCAACCAAATAAAAACCAAGTTACTGTAACCAAAGGTATCAGCATTGTGTTTTTCATCAGAGTGTGTTGGTGGTGCTTATATCGTGAAGCTCCAACCTCATACATACAGAATCCTACGTGAATCAAAAACATAAGTACTACAGTTATCCAGTAGTAAAACTCTGTAAATATGGTGGTCAGTGCACCTAGTTCGTCAGTCATAAGTCCTCCATTGTTTAAACAAATTAGATATATTTTACGTTATGATAAAATGCTTACAATGTTTAAAAACCTATATTGTAAGCAGAAAACTAAATAAAAAAACAACTTGAGGTAGATTTAATTTTTTTGATTCTAGAATTTTCTATAAGCTTTTTTAAGATCTACAAGAGGGTGATTTGGAGACATTTGAAATTTAACTAAAAGTTCTCTTGCTATCATGTCTCTATCTTGTTGATTGTTTGGTAATTTAATTTTTTTTGGAATTGTAACCCATCCGTTTGCATTTCTGTCAAAAACAGCAGGTCTGTTTTCCTCATAACCCATATGTACATCTTCAAGCCAGTTAAGATCATCCCATCCCATTGCTTCTATATATTTTTTTAAAAAAGGTGTGAGTCTGTTATAATCTGGTAGCAAGTTTACATCATACCTGTAACCGATTGTCTGGCCAATCATTTTTTCTCTAGCTGTTTCTTTCTTTTTTCCTAGTTGACCTTTTACTTCTTTTTTAATTTTTATTTTTTTCTTTTTCTTTTTTGTCATTTTTATCCTTAAATTTTATGAAAATCGTCAACTCCTACAGTATGGTTAGTTCCTGATAATGGTACTTTTGCTAAAGCAGAAGCTTCCATAGTTAATGCTGCCATATCTTCAGGTTCTAAAGAATGAATATTTGTTTTACCACAAGCTCTAGCTAATAGTTGCGCTTCTAAAGTCATTGTATGTAAATAATTGTAAACTCTTAAAGCTGCATCATCAGGGTTTAATCTTTTTCTTAGTTTTGGATCTTGAGTTGCTACACCTACTGGACAACGACCCGTGTGACAGTGATAACAATGACCTGCAGGAACTCCCATTTCTTTTTCAAAATTAGATTCTGGTATCTCTTTATTGCAGTTAAGAGCAATCATTGCTCCAGTTCCAATTGCAATAGCATCAGCACCTAGTGCTAGAGCTTTTGCCATATCTGCGCCATCTCTGACTCCCCCGGCATAAATAAGAGTGACTTTTCCTGTTTGCCCCACATCGTCTAAAGCTCTTCTTGCCTCTCTAATTGCTGCTATTCCAGGAATTCCAGTATTTGCTGCTGCTATATGTGGTCCAGCACCTGTTGATCCTTCCATGCCATCCAAATATATTGAATCAGGATCGCATTTTGCTGCCATACGAACATCATCATAAACTTTAGCAGCTCCAAGCTTTAATTGAATAGGAACTTTGTTTTTTGTTAATTCTCTAAGCTCTTGTACTTTTAGTGCTAAATCATCAGGGCCCAGCCAATCAGGGTGTCTTGCTGGTGATCTTTGGTCAATTCCAGCAGGCAAAGATCTCATTTCTGCAACTTGATCAGTTACTTTTTGACCCATTAGATGTCCACCCATTCCTACTTTTTGACCTTGTCCTATAAATACTTCTATCCCATCAGCTAGTTGTGCATGATGAGGATTAAATCCATATCTAGATTGAATACATTGATAATACCATTTTTCAGAGTATCTTCTTTCATCAGGAATCATTCCGCCTTCACCAGAACATGTCGCACTTCCAGCCATTGTTGCTCCTCTAGCTAAAGCAGTTTTAGCTTCATAAGAGAGAGCACCAAAACTCATTCCAGTTATGTAAACTGGAATATCTAATTCGATAGGGTTTTCACATCTTGGTCCAATTACTGTTTTTGTTTCACATTTTTCTCTATAACCTTCAATTACAAACCTTGTTAGCGTTCCTGGTAAAAATACTAGATCATCAAATGTTGGAATTTTTTTCATCAACGCCATTCCACGCATTCTGTATCTTCCTAATTGTGATTTAATATGAATATCGTCAATTACTTCAGGAGTAAAAATAGAATTGTATCCAAGTAAACTTTTATTTCTTTTACTGAAACTACTACCGTTATTTTTTTTCTTAGCCATTAAATAGCTCCTTTTTTTTCCGTTGGTTCTAAAGCGTCATAGTTCCAAAGTTTTTTACCCGCTACTACTTTTGTCATTTTTGATACATCAAAATTATCACCTATTTCTGCTACTTTAAGTTTTCTAATTAACCACTCTATATCGTTTTGTGTCATAGGCGCTTCTATCGCATCACTTCCAAATGATCCTATTGTTCCTCCAACGTAAATTATTCCATCATACATGGAATCCCCTAAATTAATTCCAACGTCTCCAAGAATAACTATTCTTCCTCTTTGCATCATAAATCCAGTGAAAGCTCCAGCATCACCCCCAATAATTATTGATCCACCTTTTTGGTCAATGCCAGTTCTAGCTCCTACACTTCCTTTGCAAATTAAATCACCACCTCTAATAGCTGCGCCAAAGCAAGATCCTGCATTTTTTTCTATAACAACTTTACCCGCCATCATATTTTCTGCACAAGACCAGCCAACACGTCCATTAACCCTAACCATTGGCCCATCTATTGAACCAACTCCAAAATACCCTAAGCTTCCTTCAAAAATTAGATTAAGTTTATTTAGTATTCCAACTCCTAGACTATGTTTTCCTTGAGGATTTTTAATTACAATTGTTCCATACCCCTCACTCATTAAATCATCAATTTTTTTATTTGCTTCCTTACAATCCATATTTTTAACATCAAGCTCAGTTCTTTTATTAAAATCTACATCATAGGTTCCCCAATAGTAAAAATTTTCGGCTTCATCAGGATTAAAAAATTTTTGCTGAGTTTTTCCAGTTAAAACTTCAGTGTGCATACCCATTGACTGGGCTTTTGTTTTTTTATCAGTAGTTTTTAAATTTGCCATACTTTTACTTCACCATCATAAGGGTCGTAAGTCGTTATTTCTTGAGGAAGAATAGATCTAATAGCTATTTCTTCTGATCCCATAGCAACCAAATCATCTGACTCATATAAAACCAGTGGTTTTGCGGCCATAGTATCTTTTGCCATACCTAAAGAATCTTTTGTTGCAACAAAATATGTAAAGACCCCATCAAGTCCTGTTAGAGATTCTTTCATTCCCTCTTCTAAAGTTGCACCGTTTCGCATTTTTTCAGCTAGAAAAACAGCAATCAGTTCTGAATCACATTCCGACATAAACCTCATACCTTTGTTTTCAAGCGCTCTTCTATTATTCCAATAATTTGTTAACTGACCATTATGAACTACAGAAACATCAGCGAAAGGATAACCCCAAAAAGGATGAGCGGATTTGATATCAACGCCAGATTCCGTCGCCATTCTTGCATGACCTATTCCATGAGTTCCTTGAACTTTGTCTAGATTATACCTATCACATACAGTTTTAGCATCACCAAGATCTTTTATTAATTCAAGGGATTTTCCAATAGACAGTATTTCAACCATTTCGACACTTTCAATTTTTTTTGAAAAATCCATTAAATCTTTGTCATATTTAATTTCATATCTATAAGAATAAGGAGTCAATTTTTCTTCTTTAACAATTGTAGCACCTAGCTCAGAAAGGTTTTTATCCACTAGTTTTTTTCTACCATCATAAACACTTACATCTTCATTAACTGATGTACTTCCTTCTCCTACATTTTCACCAACTTTAAATCTCATTATAAAGTTTTGGCCGTCATTTTTTGCGTAAAGAGCATATCCTGTAGAGTCAGGACCTCTGTGTTTTAATGCTTGGAGCATGCTTTGTAGTTCTTCACCCACATTTGAATATTTTCCTCTATGAATAAGTCCAGCTATTCCACACATAATTTTTCCTTATAATTGCTTAAACTATGGAAGACAATCTAAATAAGTATCTATATCCCACTGCGTAGTAGCGCCCAAGAATTTTTCCCATTCATCATTTTTATACCAATGGAACACTTTATACATTTCATCTGGCATTGATGATTTAATTACTTCATCTTCAGCAAGTCTATCCAAAGCTTCTCCTAAACTTAAAGGAAGTTTTTTTACATCTTTACCTGCTTTTTTAGCTTCGTACATACTTCTAGATTCAGGTTTAGATGGTTTTAGATTTTTTGAAATACCGTGATCACAAGCTTTTAATAAAGCTGCGCCCAATAAATAAGGATTGTGCATTGAGTCAACCGATCTATACTCAAATCTTCCAGGAGCTGATACTCTTAAACCACAAGTTCTGTTTTGATATCCCCAATCAGCATAAACTGGAGCCCAAAAACCTTGATCCCAAAGTCTTCTGTAAGAATTAACTGTTGAAGATCCTAAAGCAGTTAAAGCAGGCAAGTGCTCCATTATTCCAGCAATAGACTGTAAACCAATTTTACCTGGTAGTTGCATATCTTTAGTATCAGGCATAAAAGTATTTGTACCTCCTTGCACATAACCAAAAACCTCCTCTACTCCAGGCAATTTTTTATGACCTAATTTGTTTGTTACAACCTTTCCACCTTTCCATAAAGACATGTTTGTATGGCAACCACTTGCAGATACACCCATAAATGGTTTTGTCATAAAGCATGCTATTAAATTGTGTTCCCTTGCTACTTGCGCACAAATTTGTCTGTAAGTAGAAAGTCTATCAGCGTTTCTTAAAACATTATCGTATGTCCAGTTTAATTCTAATTGTCCTGGAGCATCTTCATGGTCACCTTGGATCATATCTAAACCCATGGCTGAAGCGTACTCGATTACTTTCATAAACACAGGCCTCAATGATTCAAATTGATCAATGTGATAACAGTATGGTTTAGAAAAACCTGATCCGGTAGGGGTTCCGTCAGGATTTTTTGTCAACCACATCATTTCAGGTTCAGTTCCAACTCTCAATTCTAACTCATGTTTTTTTTGAAATTCATCCATAAATATTCTGAGATTTCCTCGGCAATCAGAGGTTAAATGTCCTCCTGGATTTTGTCTTTCTTCTCTGTTTCTAAAACATGTAACAAAAACTCTTCCAACTCTTTTGTCCCAAGGTAATTGACAGAAAGTTTCAGGATCAGGTATACCAACAAGTTCCATAGCTTCAGGACCGTAACCGATATAATTTTTATGTCTGTCTACAAATAAGTTGGCAGTAGATCCATAAACCAATTGAAAACCTTTTTCTGCAGTTCTTTCCCAATGGTCTGCAGGAATTCCTTTTCCAACAACACGTCCTGTTACAGATATAAATTGATAATAAATATATGTAATCCCTAATTCGTTAATTTTTTCTCTTACTGTTTTTACAAGCTTGGCTCTACCAGGTTTATTTACATGTTTTTCTAGATCAGTCATTTTCCCCCTAAAATTTTAGATATAAAAAGTTAGCTGAAAAAAAATTATCTGTCTACCTAGATAAATTAACCCCTAGATAAATTAACTCCAAGGAAAAGGGCTAGAAGAAGTAGGGTGAAGTTCACCTTTCTCGTATCGGTTGAATCTAAAAGGCTTTAATAATTCACTTTCTTTACCAAGTAATTCATTTGCAACCAATTCACCAACACCAATCATTTTATAACCATGATTAGAGTCAGCAATAAAATAAACGTTTTCACAAAAACGATCGAATACTGGAAATGAATCTGGAGTAAAACAACCCAGTCCACCCGATGGTCCATTATGATAAACTTTTATTTTTCCTTGAAATCTTTTTTGACAATGTGCCAAAGCAGAACACCACATATGAGCAAATTCATCTGTTGTTTGATATTCAGGAGAGTCTATTCCGTATGGATCAACTTTTACATTTTCAGCTGGTTTATTTACTTTGTAAGGCGCGGCACCTCCTTGGACGCCATTAAAGTTAAAATCAGGCTTGTAATATATGCCCCACATTTTGTCTGTTATTAATGAACCATCAACATCAGAAAATAAATGTGCATCACTATCAACGTGAATTACTGGAGGCATTTTTCCATCGTCCGTTTTTTGGAAATTTGGATCAACTCCTAAAACTCCTTCAGTTAAAAACCAATATATCCACATTGGGTAATCTTTGTGAGTAACACCTTTTTGATCTTTAATTGAAATTTTATTCGGCAATTCTAGTTTGTCCCAAAAATATTTTACCCATGGACCAGCTCCTATAACTACTTGCTCACATTCAATTGTTCCTTTTGCTGTTACAACGCCAGTTACAGCTTTACTGTTGCTGCCTCTTTTAAAACCAGTAACTTCTGTACCAGTAATAATTTTTACACCTAAAGCTTCAGCTTTATCAGCTATACCATAAATCGCAGCAGAATTGTTTGCATAACCACCTCTTTTTTCATGCAAGACCGAAGTAATTCCTTTTGCTTGCCAATCATGAAACATGTTTTTCATATATTCCATTGAATCTTTTTTTCCTTCAATAAATTCTGATTCATAGCCAATTGCTTTTTGTTGCTCATAAATAGTCGTTACATCTTTTCTCATGCTTTCAGGACTTATTTGCATATAACCTACTGGATGATAGCTAAATTTTTTTGGATCGCTTTCCCAAATTTTTACACTATGAGCCATCAACTCCCTCATAGCTGGTTGAAAGTAATTATTTCTTACAACTCCACAAGCAATACCACTTGCTCCCGAAGCTATTCCTCCTTTATCTATAACTACGATATCGTTATTTGATCCATTTCCATTTTTTTTAATTTTTTCTGCTAAGTGCCATGCAGTACTTAAACCATGAATTCCAGCACCAACTATTACATACTTTGCTTTTGTAGGAAATGACATTTATGATTTTACCTTTTTCTTTTCAGGGTCATAAAATGGAAAAGGAACAATTTTTGCAGGTATTCTTTTTTGATGACCGTCAATTTTTCCAACTTCAACATTTGTACCCATAACGGAATGCTTAACATCAATTCTGCATAGAGCAATATTTTTATTTAATTTAGGTGATATACATCCACTTGTTACAACTCCTATTTGTGCTCTATCAATATGAACACAATCATTATTATTGGCTTTTTCTTTTCCAGCAAGCTCAAGTCCTACCAATTTTTTTTGCGGATTTTCTTTTCTTTTTATTAGTTCACTTTTTTCCAATAAAATCATCTGTTTTAGTTTTTAAAGGAACAGTAAAACCAACGCCAGCTTCAAAAGGATCTACTTGACCATCGAATTCATTTCCAAATAAAATTAAACCCGCTTCTATTCTTAATAAATCTAAAGCACCAAATCCGGCAGGTATTAATCCTTCATCTTTTCCTGCTTCCATTACCACATCCCATACTTTTGGAGCATCAGACGGATGGCACCATATTTCATAACCTAATTCTCCTGTGTAACCTGTTCTAGATACTATTAAAGGTATTCCTTTTAAATCTTTAACTCTACAAATAGTAAATCTAAACCATTGAAGTTCAGAAATAGAAGGCTGTGTTGGCGGAGTAAAAATAAATTTTTCAAGTATTTTTCTACTGTTAGGTCCTTGCAAAGAAATATTATTGATTTGATCTGTGGAATTTTTAACAAAAACTTTATAGTTTTTTTTCTTCGCTTGTTCTTTTAGCCATTCGCCTGCGTATTCATCTCCGCATATCCATCTAAAACCATGATCGCTCATTTTTAATAAAGTTCCATCATCAAACATAGATCCATTTTCATAGCACATGGATGAATAAACTACTTCGCCGACCGAAAGTTTTTTTATGTTTCTTGTAAGGGTGTAATTCATTAGTTCTTCTGCGTCTGGACCTAAAATTTCAAATTTTCTTAATGAAGATAAATCAATAACTACTGCTTTTTCTCTACAAGCTGTGTATTCATTAATTATACCGTGTTTTGTATAATCATTTGGCAACCAAAAAACCTCTAGCATCAACAAAGTTTCTCGTTAATTTTGAGGTTTTTTCATGAAAGCCTGTGTTTCTAGTTAATTTAGTTTCTGCGTCTGTTTTCATTCTAAATGCAAAAGATTTTGTAAATTCTTTTTTTTTATCATAAGTTCTAACAAAAATATCAGTAGGATTCCATGAATTGCAAGCATCAATATCACTTGGACAAGCTGTAGTTCCACAAGTTAAATCTTTAAGGGCTCTAAATATTACATAATCTCCAGGTCTAGCATAAGATTCATCTGATAATACTGAGTTTAATCCACCCGCAGATGTATTAAAAAAAAGATTTATTGCATGCCAGCCTCTTTTTTTTTTGAACTCCAAACTTTTCCATAGAGTTGCTTAAATTATCAGAACAATTTGGGTGTCCAAAATAACCTGCATCTTCGTAATATTTGGATGTACATGCTAAGTTAAATGTATCATGCCTTCCAACTGTATCTCTAATTACTTCAACCAGAGGCTCATGATCAGTATCATAAAATTTAGAAAATAATCCTGGTCCAGGAAAAGTGTTTCCCATAAAAGTTCTAGTTGTTTGCCAATCCAAACCTTTTTCAATTCTTTTATCTAGTTTTCCTGTATCAAATGCCACAAAATCTGAGCATTGTCTTCCTGCAGGAGAAATAACTTGGATATAATCACCTTCTTTTACTTGAAACGCAATTGCAGTTTGACGATCAATGTTTATTTCATTCTTAGGGCTAAACATCGGATCAGGAATTACAGAATGTTCTTTGTCTTTAGTTATTTTTGCTCTTTTGACAAAAATAGTTAAATCAGTAGGTGGATTTTGTTCATGAATTAACATTTCTGATCCAGGCGCAGCAAAAATACAATAACACTTATCTTTAGATTTTAATTTTACTTTTTCTCCCAGATTTGTGTTTTTGTCAAAAACCCTTGAAGATTTTGCTTTAGCTATATCCAGATTTCTTTTTTTTAGCTGATATAATGCTGTCAAAGAGCTTTCATTTTTTTTTAAAAGTATTTTTTTTATTTCAGATTCACTTTTAATTTCTTTTAAATTTAAAATTGAGAGTTCTGATTTTCCATCTTTATTGAAAACTGAAATTTCACAAATTTGATTCCCTTCATTATTTAAAATTTCTATATTATCTTCAGGAAAAATTTGAACACCTGTTAATCCGCCACCATTTACAACATATCTTTCAACCCCAGGTGGCAGAGTATTTAATCCAGGTTCTTTTATATCTGCACTACTATTATTAAGCATTTTTTAATAACCTATATTAAACATATTATATCTAATCCTTATTGACTATACATTTAATAAGGCACATAATTAGGTACTAATATATTAGGAAAGGGGAAAATATGAAAAACAAGAACTTACCGATAATTATCGGTGTTATCGTTGTTATCATTGGAATAATTTTCTTCATGCAAAGCGGAGATAAATCTGCAAAGAAAGCGGGAGATAGTGCAGAGCCGATTGTAATACCAACTCACAACTGGTCTAGCCAAGTGGTTATGGCTTACGTTATAGGTGGTATTTTTGAAGCAAATGGAAACAACGTTAAGTATGTTCCGGCTGACTCTCAAGCAGTATATGAATCAATTCGTATTGGTGATGTAACAATATCACATGAAGTTTGGGAATCTGCTTTTGGTAAATCATTTACTACAGCTCTAGATAAGGGTGGTATACTTGACTGGGGAGATCACGAAGCAAGAACTCTTGAGGATATGGGATATCCAGATTGGGTTGCTGAGAAATGCCCAGGTCTACCAGATTGGACAGCTTTAAAGAATCCTGATTGTGCAGCGAACTTTGTAACACCAGATTCAGATGGAAAAGGAAGAATGTTAGAAGGTCCACAAACTTGGCACGGAGATTTAATACCTCAAAGAATTGAAGCTTTGGGTTTAGGAGATCTTTGGTGGGTTAAATTTGCTGGAAGTGCAGATGCACTTTGGGCAGAATTAGAAGCAGCTAAAAAAGAAGATAGAGGAACTATCATCTTTAACTGGACACCAAACTTTACAGATGGTGCTGGTTTCACATTTATAAAATTCCCTCCATACACAGCTGGTTGCAGACCAGAAGATGGTGGTGACGGTAAATGTGGTTCGCCAGATGGTTATTTGAAAAAGGCTGTTAACGCAGACTTTCCAAAAACTCATCCAGGAGCGGCAGCAATTTTCAAGAAAATGTCATTTTCTACAGGATAAATTGGTGCAATGGCAGCTTTAGTTGACCTTGACAAAATGACTCATGAAGATGCAGCTAAAAAATGGTTAGCTGACAACGAGTCAGTTTGGAAAGCTTGGACGAACTAATTATAGTGAATAAAAGCTAATAAATTATAATCTCCCCCAACATTGTTGGGGGGGATTTTTTTTATATTATTTCGTGTAAAATGCAACAATGAAAAAATATCTCTTTATCATATTTTTAAGTTTTTTAATTTCATCTTCGACATCAGCTCGTAAAGTAGGATGTAAAGAAGGAAATTGTGAAAATGGTTATGGCTTGTGGGTTTCCACAGATGGCACAACTTATGAAGGCGAATGGGCTGGAACAAAAAAAAATGGTCAAGGAATCGAAATTTGGCCCAATGGATATATTTACAAAGGTGAATTTAAAAACAGCGAGTGGAGTGGACAAGGCACCTTAACTTTTCCAAATAGTGCAACTTATGAAGGAGAATGGGCCAATGGTTTTATGAATGGAAAAGGAACATTTACCTGGTCAGATGGAAAACAAAAAACAGGAATTTGGAAAAATGGTAAATTACAAGAGTAGTTAAAATTATGATAATACATAAGTATTTAAATAAAATAAAATTGTTGCCAGAACCAGTTAGACAAATTGGTGGCCTTGTCACATTAACAGTTTTTATCATTTTATCTTTTGCTATTTTAAATATTTATTGGGGCGGAGGTGATGAATTAATTAGAAAAATGAAAATCGAAGAGGAAAGAATTGAAAAAGAACGAAAAGTAAATGAAGTGATTTCAAGTCTTCCATCAGGAATTGTAGTATTCTATGATGGAACTGATCATTATAAATTGTCTAACAAACAATACGAAGCAGTTTGTAAAATAACTAAACTTATTCCACAACGTGCGATTATGGCTGCTCATTTCCTAAATTATAAAGCTTATGAATTATATACTATAAATGGTAATAAAATTAATGATACTTTCGTTAAATGGGACAAAGATAAAAATAAATGTTTTGCTGGTTACACTGTAAGTGGAAGCAATGTTGGAGTAAATGAAACAGTAGCTGTCAGCGGGGAAGTTTTAAGTTTTTTAAGTACCGGAATTGATACCAGAGTTTATTTTATTAAAAATTTTTAGGGAGGAAAAACAACAATTATATAGATTTTATTTTTATTAAATATCGTATAACTTGTTATATTAAATGACTGATGCTGTAATTAAATGTGAGTCTGTATATAAAATATTTGGTGCAAATGCTAAAAAAATGCTCCAAGAAGCAAATGGAAATGTAGACGCTAAAACATTTCAAGAAAATGGATGTATTGTAGGAGTTAACAATGCTTCTTTTGAAGTTTCAAAGGGAGAAATGTTAGTTGTAATGGGATTATCTGGTTCAGGAAAATCTACATTATTAAGATGTATTTCTAGGTTAACAGATGCAACTGGTGGGAAAATTTATATAGAAGGCCAAGATTTACTTTCATTAAAAGAAAAGGAGCTAATTGAACTTAGAAGGAATAAAATGGGAATGGTTTTCCAAAGTTTTGCTTTACTTCCACATAAAACGGTTTTGGAAAATATTGTTTTTCCACTTCAAATCAAAGGTGTAGAGACCGAGAAAAGTATTAATAAGGCCATGGACATGGTTAAGCTTGTTGGTCTTGATGGAAGAGAAAATTATTTTCCAAGAGAACTTTCAGGTGGACAGCAACAAAGAGTAGGTATCGCACGATCATTAGCTGTTGAACCTGATATTTGGTTTCTAGACGAGCCTTTTTCCGCACTAGATCCATTGATTAGAAAAGAAATGCAAGATGAATTTTTAAGACTTCAAGAAAAATTAAAAAAAACAATTATGTTTATTACTCATGATTTTGATGAAGCATTAAAACTTGCTGACCGTATAGCTATTATGAAAGATGGAATAATTGAACAGTTAGATACTCCAGCTAAAATTGTTTTAAATCCTGCAACTGAATATGTAAAAAAATTTACTGAAGAGGTACCAAGAGAAAAAGTTTTAATAATAGAAGATGTAATGGATGCACCAACCACAGATAATTTGAGCGATATAAAAGTTTCAAAAGATGTGATAATTGAAAATGTAGCTGAAAAAATTTTATCTCAACAAAAATCTGTAGCTGTAACTGATGAAAACAATAAAATTGTTGGAACTGTAAATCCTTCAAAAATAATTCATACTGTTTTTGGTGGAAGAAAAAAATAACGATTAAAACATGGAATTAGTAAAAAAATATCCAAAATTATTCCAATGGTTATTTTTGTTAGTCGTATTTTTTGCCTTATGTTTTGCAATCGATGTTCCTGAAACCTATAAATTTATAAGAGGTCAAGCTGAATTCATCAAAGACCCAAACCAAAGTACTTATACACTATTTGGAAAAGAAGTAAGGTATTATGCATTTGATAATTTCTGGAGGCTACCCCCTTTACTTGGTTGGTTGCCTATCTGGATAAATGATGGTCTGTTTTTCTTATTGAATGAATGGATGCCAATGGAGTTTTGGGATTCAGCTACACAAGAATATAAAACTCGACCTTTAATTTTACAAATATCAAGAAATATAACAGCGTTTATGACATTTCTTATAGAATTTATTAGAGAAATTTTATTAGGCGGTGTTGAAACAATTGTAGCATTTACAAGTTGGAATTTCGTAAGCGCATATCCATGGGTAAAATTACCAGGTTTACCCTGGACAATCGTTGCTGCTGGTGCAGCCATATTAGCTTATAAATTGAGTGGAAAAGGACTAGCTATATTCGCTGGCTTGGTAATGATTTATATTTCAGTGTTTGGTCAATGGAAACCTTCAATGCAAACGCTTTCTTTTATATTGGTAGCTGCACCACTTTCTTTTATTTTTGGATTGAGCTTAGGTGTTATGGCTTACAAGAGCAAACGCGTTGAGAAAGCATTGTATCCAATACTTCTAGTTATGCAGACTATGCCTCAATATGCTGTTCTAGTTCCCGCTATGGTTCTTTTTGGAATTGGCGATCATGCTGCAGTTATAATAACAATGGTTGTTGCTATTCCACCGATGATCCTTTTAACTTTGATAGGCCTTAGAGGAGTATCTCCAGAAGTTATTGAAGCTGGTAAAATGAGTGGATGTAGTAATTGGCAACTTATGACCGAGGTATTAATTCCAACTGCAAGAAGAGATATTCTGATTGGTGTTAACCAAGTCATTATGGTGTGCTTTTCTATGGCGGTTATCTCAGCTTTTATAGGCGCTAAAGGACTGGGATGGAATTTATTGTTAGCTTTAAATCAATTGAATATTGGTTTAGCTCTAGAAGCAGGCTTATGTATTAGTTTTATTGCAATTCTTTTAGATAAAATGTCTTTGGCCTGGGCAAATAAACAAACTGATTATTTTGGAAATCTGACATTTTATCAACGTTATAAAAACACAATATTTTTTGGTGGAGCTGTAGTGGTTGGAGCTATACTTGCTTTAGTTGGATCTTTTTTCTTTAAAGAAGGTTTTAATTATCTGTATGAGGTTCCTCATAATAAAGGAATATCAACTGCAGATTTCTGGAACAAAGGTGTTGATTGGATTTTTGACACGTTTTTTGTATACATAAAAGCATTTAATACTTGGTTAATAACAGAAGTTCTTCAGCCAATGAGAGCATTGTATCTAAGAATGCCAGCAGTTGCTACTTTAGTGTTAGTTGTTGGTGCAGGTTATATAATTGGTGGAATACGTTCAGCTTTTACAGTAGGTGCTTTAACATTATTTATAGCTCTAAGTCCATGGTGGGATAGAGCATTAGTCACAACATACATGGCAACTTTTGGAGTTATTATATCTTGTACAATTGGATTTGTTGTTGGAACTTTATGTAAACAAAACAAATATACTACAAATTTTATGTTAGGAGTTTGTGATATTTTTCAAACATTTCCTTCGTTTGTATACCTAATTCCAGTAATGATGTTATTTGGAGTTACAGACACATCAGTATTAATTGCCGTAATTGTTTATGCAACTATACCTGCAACAAGATATACTATTGAGGGATTAAGAAGTGTTCCAGACGGTTTGCATGATGCAGCCACAATGTCAGGTGTAACAAAGCTACAAAGATTATTCAAAATAGAACTTCCTTTAGCATTTCCTCACATGATGCTTGGTGTAAATCAAACAATAGTATTTGCTCTATTTATGGTAATTATAGGAGCATTTATTGGAACAGAAGATTTGGGACAATATATTCTAAAAGCTTTATCAGATAAAGCAGGTGGAGGAAAAGGATTAACGCTTGGTATTTGCGTTGCTTTCATAGGCCTAATATTTGATAATTTAATTAGAACTTGGGTCGAAAAAAGAAAAAAGCATCTTGGCATAGATTAAAATTGTGAAAAAATTTCTTGTTGCCATTGATCAAGGCACTACATCTAGCAGAGCTATTTTGTTTAATTTGTCTGGTAAACCTATTTATATTTCTCAAAGAGAATTTAGACAATATTTTCCAAAGAATGGCTGGGTAGAACATAATCCAAGTGAGATTTGGAGCACAGTAAAAAAAGTTTTGTTAGACGTAATTGTTAAAAGTAAAAAGTTAAAAGGTAAAATATTATCAATTGGCATAACAAATCAGAGAGAAACTACTATTCTATGGGATAAAAAAACAGGAAAGCATGTTTATAATGCAATTGTTTGGCAGGATAGAAGAACTGAAGAATATTGTAAGAAAATAAAAAAAAAAGAAAATTTAATAAGAAAAAAAAACGGGCTTATTTATTGATCCATATTTTTCTGCCACCAAAATAAAGTGGATATTAGAAAATGTTCCAAAGGCAAGTAATCTTTTAAAGAAAAAACGATTATTATTTGGAACTATTGATAGTTTTTTAATCTGGAAACTTACTGACGGCAAAGTTCATGCAACAGACGCAACTAATGCTTCAAGAACAATGCTTTTTAATATTAATAAAAATAATTGGGATAATGAAATTTTAAAAATTTTTAAAATAAATAAAAGTATATTACCAATAGTAAAAAACTCAGCAGATGATTTTGGTTATACTAGTAAAAAATTTATTGGTGAAAAAATATCTATTTCAGCTGTTCTAGGCGATCAACAAGCGGCCGCATTTGGTCAAGCTTGTTTTGAAAAAGGATCTGTAAAAAGTACATATGGCACAGGAGCTTTTGTAATTATGAATACTGGTAATAAAAAATTGATTTCAAAAAATAAATTGCTCACAACCATTTACTACAGGTTAAATAATAAGAATACTTTTGCAATAGAGGGGTCTATTTTTGTGGCTGGGGCTGGAGTTCAGTGGCTAAGAGATAAAATTAGGTTAATAAATAACGCTTATGAAACAGAAAAAATTGTAAAATCAAAAGAAAATAATGATGGTGTTTATATTGTGCCTGCTTTCACCGGTTTAGGAGCACCGTATTGGAGTCCAAATTCTCGTGGATTAATTACCGGTTTAACAAGAAATAGTGATTGGAAAGATCTGGTGCGCGCAGTCATAGAGTCTGTTGCTTATCAAAGTTATGATTTATTTGAGTCTATGAGAAAAGATGGATTAAAGCCCAAGATTGTTAAAGTAGATGGAGGAATGGTTATTAACAATTGGTTTTGTCAATTTTTATCTAATATAATTGATACAAAAGTTGTAAAACCGAAGGTTAGAGAGACTACAGCTTTAGGAGCAGCTTTAATGGCCGGCTTAAAAATAGGAGTTTATAAATCTCTTTCAGATATTTCAAATTATTGGAAAATAGAAAAAAAATTCACTCCAAAAATAAGCAAATCAAGCCGTACTAAGTTGTTGAAAGGTTGGCAACAAGCAATTAGAAAAACCTTAGTTTAATGAAAAAAATATTAGTCATTGGTGGTGGGGCAATGGGTTCAGCATTTACAATTCCTTGCTTAGAAAATAAAAATAAAGTTACTATTACAGAACCATATAGTAAAGCTTTTATTAAAGACCTATCATCAAAAAATAAATTTCATTCAAGTTTAAAAATAAATCTTCCGAAAAGTTTAAAATTTAGAAAATTCTCAATAGATTTATTAAGAGAAAAATTTGATTTAATTGTAATTGCTTTAAGCCTTTCAGGTATTAATTTTATTAGTAAAGAAATAAAAAAATTAAAATTAAAAAGTCCAATATTGGTACTTACCAAGGGATTAAAATACGAAAAAAAAAATAATAAAATTTTAACAATTTCAGAACAGTTAAAAAAGAATTATCCTGGAATGAATATTTCAGTTTTAAAAGGCCCTTGCTTGGCTAAGGAATTAGCTAAAAAAAATCAAACTAATGTAATTTTAGCAAATAAAAATATTAAAATAGCTAAACAAATAGGCAAGATGATTTCTACAAAATATTACGTTATAGAATTTTCTAATGATGTTATTGGTGTAGAAGTATGTTCTGCAATAAAAAATATATACGCAATGATAATTGGAGCAGGTCAGAGTTTAAATACATCATCAAGTTTATTTCAAAAATCAATAATTGAAATGAAATACTTAACTAAGTATTTTAAAGGAAAAGAAGCAACAACCCTGGGACTTGCAGGAGTAGGTGATTTATATGTTAGTGCGGCAGGTGGAAGGAATAGTAAAATGGGAAGTTATTTGGGAAAAGGATTTAAATTTAAAAAAGCAAAAAAAAAATTTATGCCCAAAGATACTGTTGAGGGAGAACAACTTGCAAGAGAGATAGCACCATATATATTGAAAAAAATTAATACAAAAAAAATTCCTTTGATGACTAATTTATTGAAAACTATCTTAAAAAATAAAAAATTAAATATAAGGTTATAAATAAAATTTATTTTTTTGGCTGATCTAAAAAAGCTTTTAAAGAGTCATCCATCGCTGCTGCCCACGGAGTGTGATGTATTGGTGCAACTGACCCAGTAACTGGTGAAGAAAAAGACTTATTTCTGTATGTCATAATATCTTCTACTTTGTGATGCTCCCATTCTTTAAAATGCTTTCTAATTAATTCAAAATCAATTTTTGGATAATCAGATAACTTGTGCAGTTCTTTGGTATATTCAGTTTGGAAGTCTATCATTTGATCAGGATTTTCTAACTTTTCTTCCATTGCTACCCATTTATTTATATCTTTTTCTATTTCTGAATTATTTGGAAGTTTAATTTTACCCATTATTACGTCTCTTGCATACCAAGCCTGACAGTCAAACATATTAAATGTGTGAAATTGATCTTGCATACCTAAGTAAAGTAATTTGTGATTATCTTGCCATAGAACACCTTTATATAGTTTAGGTGGATACAATCTATTTCTAGTTTTTAGTTTTAGATCTTCAGTTAAAAAAGGAAAATGATGAAGATAACCAGAACATAGAATTATTGCATCAGCTTCTTGTTCGTGGCCATCTTTAAAAATTGCTTTATTTCCCTCTAGTCTATCTAAATAGTGAACTTCTTTTACTCCGCCAGGCCATTTAAAACCCATAGGGTTATGTCTATAACCAATAGTTACACTTTTTGCTCCATATTTATTACATTGAAGAGCAACGTCTTCAGCAGAATAACTACTTCCTAAAACAATAACATTTTTACCTCTAAATTCTTCTGCATCTCTAAAATCATGCGAGTGTAATATTCTTCCTGGAAAGGATTTCATACCAGGATATTCCGGGATGAATGGTACCGAGAAATGACCAGTTGATATAACAACATAATCAAAATTATCTTTTAAAAATTTATCATTTTTTTTATCATGGGATGTAACATCAAAATTATTTCCATTATAAACAACATTGGTAACACTACAGTTAAATCTTACTTTTTCTTTTAGTTTTCCTTTTTTAACTCTTCCGATTATATAGTCATATAAAACTTCTCTTGGTGGAAATGATGGAATGGGTTTTCTAAAATGTTCATCAAATGAATAGTCTGCAAATTCTAAACATTCTTTAGGACCATTTGACCATAGATACCTATACATACTGTTAGGAACAGGATCACCATATTGATCAGATCCAGTTCTCCAACTATAATTCCATAATCCTCCCCAATCTTCTTGTTTTTCAAAACAAACTATTTCAGGTATTTTTTCACCTTTTTTTTCAGCCTGCTCAAAAGCTCTTAACATTGAAAGACCACACGGTCCTGTTCCAATAATAGCTACTTTTGTCATTGAATTTTCCCCGTCTAAAAACAAATTTATAAACGTATTTTACTAACAAAAAAGTAAAAATTGCAATAATATTTTATTATGAAAACTAATTGGAATTACCCCACTTCTGTATGGGTAGGAGAAAACAGGAGTAAAGATTTACCACAAGCTTGCAAAGACTTAAATATCTCAAGCCCATTATTTGTAACAGATAAAGATCTTGTAAATCTTGAAATGGTTAAAAAAATTATTTTAGATTTAAAAAAAATTTTTAACAATCTATCTATTTTTTCTAATTTTTCAGGAAACCCGTTTGGAGAAAATGTAGAAGATGGAGTAAGGGAATTTAAAAAAAAACAAATGTAATGGTGTAATTGCTTTTGGAGGAGGTAGTGGACTTGATGTAGGAAAAGCAATTGCATTTATGTCGGGTCAATCAAGGCCGATATGGGATTTTGAAGATATAGGAGATAATTGGAAAAGAGCATATGAAAAAAATATTGCTCCTATAATTGCCGTTCCTACCACAGCAGGCACCGGATCTGAAACTGGAAGAGCGTCAGCAATAATTAATAAAAAAACTGGAGTAAAAAAAATTATTTTTCATCCAAAATTTTTACCCTCGATAGTTATTTTAGATCCAGTTTTAACTGTTGATTTATCTCCAAGATTGACAGCTGCAACAGGTATGGATGCATTAGCACATAATTTAGAAGCATATTGTGCTCCAGGATTTCATCCAATGGCGGACGGTATTGCTATTGAAGGAATGAAACTGATAAAAAAATCACTATTAAAGGCTGTAAGTGACGGAAAAAATTTAGAAGCAAGATCAGATTTATTAGCTGCTGCAAGCATGGGATCAACAGCTTTCCAAAAGGGTTTGGGGGCAATTCATTCTTTGAGCCATCCTGTAAATGCACAGTTTAATATTCATCATGGTTTATCAAATGCAATTTTTATGCCATATGTTCTGAGTTTTAACAAAAGTTCTATTGAAAAAAGAATTGTTTCAATTTGTAATTATCTTGATTTAGATAAAAATTTTGAAAGTTTTTTAAATTGGATTTTAGATTTAAGAAAGGAATTAAAAATTCCACATAAACTTTCAGAAGTAGTTGAAATAAACAAAATTAATCTAGATGAACTATCAAAAATGGCTTTAGAAGACCCTTCAACAGCAACTAACCCAAAAAAAATGACCGTTGACGATATGAAAATTTTATACGATCATAGTATTTCTGGGAAATTATTTTAATGAAAAACTTAAATTTATTAGTTGTGGAAGGAAACTTACAGAAAGAAAATGCAAATTTTAAAGAATCAGGAATTCAAACCCACACCGAAAGTCTAAAAGAAAGCCTTTTATATTATACAAAAGATTTAAATATTGAAGTGTTTAATCCTTGCTCAGAAAAAAGTTTTAATAAAATTTTACCAAATATTAAAAAATATGATGGATTAATTTGGGGAGGTAGCAGTTTAAATATTTACAATGATTGTATAGAAATTCGTAGGCAAATTTCTTTTATGAAAGAATGCTTTAAAAATATAAAAAAGATTTTAGCAATATGTTGGGGAATGCAAGTTGCTGTTACAGCCGCGGGCGGGGAAGTTAAAAAATCATCAAATGGCGCTCATATTGGAATTGCAAACAATATTGAACTTAATGAAAAAGGTTTAAGTCATCCTTTATACAAATCAAAAAATAAAAAATTTAATTCTCCTGCTTTTAATTTTGACGAGGTAGTTACATTACCTAGTGAAGCCTTACATCTTGCATCAAATAAAATTAATAAAATACAAAGTATTCATTTTAAAAATGGTATAAGCGATGTATGGGGATTGCAATATCACCCTGAAATTACCTATCATAAAATGATTAGTTTGATAAAGTTTAGAAAAGATCGTTTAATTAATGATAGAAGATGTTTTAAGGACGAGGAAGAAGTTAAGAAACATATCAATTTTATTGAAAAGGAAATTAAAGTATCAGAAAAAGAATCTAGAATGATAGAATTAAAAAATTGGTTAAATTATTTAAAATCTGCTGCTTAATTAAAACAATCCTTCGATTTCACCTTTATTATTTAATTTAATTGAATTCGCTGCAGGAGTCCTAGGAAGACCAGGCATAGTCATTATAGATCCGCAAATTACAACAATAAATTCAGCCCCTGAAGAAAGTCTCACTTCTCTTATTGGAATTTCATGATCAGTAGGTGCACCTTTAAGTTTTGGATCAACCGAAAAACTATACTGAGTTTTCGCAATACAAACAGGCAATCTTCCATATCCATTTTTTTCAAATTTTGTCAGTTCTTCTTTCACTTTTTCATCCGCTATAATTTTGCTGGCTTTATAAATTTCTTTCGCAATTGTTTCTATCTTATTCCACAAAGATTCTTTTTCACTATATAGAAATTTGAATTTATTTTTTTTTGATTTTTTACATAATTTCACTACTTTTTTTGCTAAATCTCTTGTTCCTTTTCCACCGTTAGCCCAATGAGTACATTCACTAACTTCTACATTTAACTTTTTACAAAAATTGGATATAATTTTAATTTCAGCTTTAGTATCCAAAACAAAGTGATTTATTGCAACAACAGGGTTTATTCCAAATTTTTTAATATTATTAATATGTCTTTCAAGATTAACTAGCCCTTTTTTAACAGCATGAATATTTTCTTTTTTTAAATCTTCTTTTTCTACACCGCCATGCATTTTCAAAGCCCTAACTGTTGCAACTATTACAACGCAACTTGGTTTTAAATTTGCTTTTCTGCATTTAATATCTAAAAATTTTTCAGCGCCAAGATCTGCACCAAAACCAGCTTCTGTTACAACATAATCGGATAGTTTTAGAGCTGACTTAGTGGCTATAACTGAATTACACCCATGAGCTATATTTGCGAAAGGGCCTCCATGAATAAAAGCTGGGTTATTTTCTAAAGTTTGAGTTACATTTGGCCTTATTGCATCTTTTAATAACACAGTCATAGGACCTTGAGCATTTAAATCTTTTGCATATATAGGTTTTTTATCTTTTGTGTAAGCAATAGTTATATTTCCAATTTTTTTTTCTAAGTCTTTTAAATTATTTGATAAACAGAATATAGCCATTACTTCCGAAGCAACTGTGATGTCAAAACCGTCTTCTCTTGGAAAATTTTTAGAGGGACCTTTAGTATTTATATTTATTGCTCTCAAGGCACGATCATTCATATCCATGACTCTTTTCCAAACAATATTTTTATCATCAATATCAAGTTTGTTGCCCCAATATATATGATTGTCTATTAAAGCTGATAAAAGATTATGAGCAGAAGTTATTGCATGAAAGTCACCAGTGAAATGTAAATTTATTTGTTCCATTGGGACTACTTGAGAATAACCGCCGCCTGCCGCACCCCCTTTCATACCAAAGGATGGACCAAGACTTGGTTCTCTCAAACAAACAATTGATTTTTTTCCAATTTTATTTAATCCATCATTCAAACCCACTGATACTGTGGTTTTACCTTCACCTGCCGGAGTTGGAGTTATTGCGGTTACTAAAATTAAATTACCGTCTTTTTTATTTTTTAAAGTTTCAAGATATTTTAAATTGATTTTTGCAATATGTCGTCCCATTGGGCTAAAAGCCTTGCTAGAGTCCGGTACTTTAATTTTGAATAAAATATCCTTAATAGGACGCATTTTTGCTTTTCTGGCTATTTCTATATCACTTTTAACTGCGCCCATTTAAATCCTATAAAAGTTTGTAATTATGTTTGAGATTTTTATACTTTATTATTTAATTTTTAAAGAAATAAATTAGACTTAAAAAAATATAATATGCAAAAATATTCTGTTTTCAGCCTCATAAAAAATGCTTTTAAAGGTCATAAAGACTGGGAAGTAGCATGGAAAGATCCTACTCCAAAAGCGGAATATGACGCTATAATTATAGGCGGAGGAGGTCATGGTTTAGCCACAGCCTACTATCTTGCAAAAGAACATAAAATTACAAATGTTGCAGTTATTGAAAAAGGATGGATAGGAGGAGGTAACGTCGGAAGAAACACAACAATCCTAAGATCAAATTATATGCATGATGAAAATGGTTTGTTTTATGAATTTGGAATGGATTTGTGGAGAAGAATGAGTCAAGATTTAAATTTTAATGTAATGTATTCTCCAAGAGGAATAATTAATCTCGCACACTCAGATGCACAAATGAATGCATATTCTAGAAGAGGAAACTCTATGAGATTAAATGGAATCGATGCAGTACTTTTAGGAAGAGAAGAAGTAAAAAAATTAGTTCCAATGCTAGATTTTTCTGAAAATGTTAGATTTCCAATTTTCGGAGGACTAATGCAGCCAAGTGGAGGAACTGCTAGACATGATGCTGTTGCATGGGGTTACGCAAGACAAGCAGATTCTATGGGAGTTGATATAATTCAACACTGTGAAGTGACTGGATTTAATGTTGTTAATGGAAAAATAACAGGAATTCAAACTTCTAAGGGAAATATTAAAGCAAAAAAAGTAGGCCTATGTGTAGCCGGAAGCACTTCGGTTCTTGCAGAATTATTAAATATGAACCTGCCAATAGAAACTCATTTATTACAAGCGTGCGTATCCGAACCAATTAAACCATTACTCGATCATGTTGTTACTTTTGGAGCAGGTCATTTTTATTGCAGCCAATCTGATAAAGGTGAAATGGTAATGGGCGGAGATTTAGATGGATATAATAGTTATGCTCAAAGAGGAAATTTACCTACTTTACAGCATGTATTAACAGAAGGTGTTGCAATGTTTCCATTTCTTAGCAAATTAAAAATGTTAAGAACATGGGGAGGTGTAATGGACATGTCAATGGATGGTTCACCAATTATAGATAAAACACATATTCAAGGATTATATTTAAACTGTGGTTGGTGTTATGGAGGTTTTAAAGCAACGCCAGCATCGGGCTGGACTTTTGCACATACAATAGCTCAAGACAGAGTCCATGAATTAAACAAAGGTTTTGCTTTAAATAGATTTAATACCGGCCATTTAATTGACGAAAAAGGCCTTGGTACAAAAACTTGGATTTCATAAATGCTAAATATTAAATGTCCTTACTGTGGAATGCGATCACAAAATGAATTTGCATATGGTGGAGATGCAACAGTTAAAAGACCTGAATTGAATAAAGAGGTGTCCGATAAAGAATGGGATACTTTTGTATACTTTAGAAAAAGCCCAAGAGGAAAACACGTAGAGCTTTGGCACCATGTTTCGGGATGTAGACAGTGGTTTAAAGTTCAAAGAGATACTGTAACTCATGAAATTTTCAAAACAGCAGAAATTAGTGAAGAAATATAATTATGTCACAAACTTATAGATTAGACCAAGCCGGATTAATAAATAAGGACAAGAAAATTTCATTTAAATTTAATGGAAAAAAGTACTTCGGTTACGAAGGGGACACACTTGCATCAGCATTAATTGCTAACGGTGTTCATCTTGTTGGAAGAAGCTTTAAATATCATAGACCAAGAGGTTTTTTTGGAGCTGGAGTAGATGAGCCATATGCAATTGTTCAATTGTATAGAAATGGGGAAACAGATCCAAATTGCCGTGCAACTGAACAGGAACTTTTCGAAGGTTTAGAAGCTAAAAGTGTAAACTGTTGGCCAAGTGTAAATTTTGATGTTGGTGCAATAAATAATTTTTTAAATAAATTTATTCCAGCAGGTTTTTATTATAAAACATTTATGTGGCCAAGGAGTTTTTGGTATAGAGTTTACGAACCATTTATTAGAAAAGCAGCAGGATTTGGCGTTGCATCAATTAACCATGATCAAGAAAGATATGAACATAAATATGAATATTGCGATATATTAATTGCTGGCTCAGGACCTTCAGGATTAGCAAGTGCATACACTGCTGCAAAAAATGGCGCTAGAGTAATTTTAGCCGAAGAAAAACCTAGATTTGGAGGAACTTTATTAACCAGCGATGTTAATATTGGAAATCAAAGTGGAAAAGATTGGGCGGAAAATATTATAAAAGAGCTAAAAAATATGCCCAATGTTACAATAAAAAATAGATCACAGATCTTTGGGTATTATGATCACAACATGATAGTAATGTCAGAAAGAATTAATGACCATCTTCCAAAATCTGAAAAATTTAGTCCTAAGCAAAAACTTTGGTACATAAGAGCAAAAGAAGTTATAATTTCTTCAGGTTCCATAGAAAGGCCAATTGTTTTTGGCAATAATGATACACCAGGAGTAGTTTTAGCATCTGCAGCAAAAGAATATTTAAAAGTTTATGGAGTTTTGGTTGGTAAAAAACCACTTATATTTACAAATAATGATAGTGCATATGAAACCGCTATTGAGTTTAAAAAAAAAGGTATTTCATCAATAGTTCTAGACACTAGAAATAACCCAGAATCTGAAATTATCAATGAAGCTAAAGAAATGGGTATCGATATAAAATTTTCTTATGTAGTTGTTGCGGCAAAAGGTTATAAAAAAGTAAAATCAGCAGAAGTTGCAAAAATTTCTGAAGATAAAAAGGTTTTAGGAAAAATAGAAAGTATTGATTGTGACTGTATATGTGTTTCAGGATTTTGGACACCAACAATACATTTGTCATCACAATCAGGCAATAAGACAAAATTTAATGAGGAAATTGATGCATTTGTTCCAGGAAATTCTAAGCAAAAAGAAACAACTTTAGGTTCGGCAAAAGGAATATTTACTTTAGAAGAAACCTTAAAAACTTCTTTTGAAGTTGGTAGCAAACTATCAAAAAAAATAACTGAAAATGATAACAAAATAAGTGTTCCGCAAGTTTCTGAAAAAAAACACACTAAACATGATAAATTTTG
>CACAMG010000009.1 GCA_902533585.1 uncultured Pelagibacteraceae bacterium | reverse complement strand
TATATCTTAACTAGATTTATATTGGTTAGTGGTTTTTTTCCAGTCTTTTCCTTTGTATATTTCCTACAAGTTATTTTGAGAGCATCGATTATATTATTTTCTTGTTTTTTATTGTTTAATGAAAAAGTTCTAGTAGTTTTTTCTATTTCTTCTTCGAGACCATAAATAAAATCATCTGTTTCATGAATTGGGAGACCTTTAAATGATAAAATTGGCCTATTATGCAAATTTCCTTTTGGGGTAACTAAAATAGTCACTTCCAGCATACCGTTTGCTGATAAATTTTTTCTTTCTTTTATTGATTTAGCATTTTCTTCAACGCTTATGTTTCCATCAACGTATAACTTGCCATTTGGAGCTTTATCATAAACTTCAGGCATTTTTCCTGGTGATAATCTCACTATATCTCCATTTTCTACTTTAATAGGATAAGGAACTTGCATCTCTTTAGCAAAATTAATGTGCTCCATCATATGTCTATGCTCACCGTGAACAGGAATTACAGCATTTGGTTTAATCCAGTTATACATATCTTTTAAATCTTCTCGATTAGGATGTCCTGATACATGAACAAACTCAGTCTCTTCGGATATTACTTCAATATCTTCTTTGACTAATTGATTGTGAAGTTTGTATAATTTTTTTTCATTGCCAGGAATTATTTTTGATGAAAATATAACTGTATCACCTTTTTCTATAAAAACATCAGGATGTGAAAAATTAGATATTCTCATCATTGCGCCCATTGGTTCACCTTGGCTGCCAGTACATAGATAAACTATTTTTTCTCTTGCAATATTTTTTGCATCTCTCGGATCAATTGGTTCTATTACATCTTTTAAATATCCACATTGCCTAGCCGCTTTAAAAATTCTATTCATAGATCTTCCAACAAGTGCGATTTGTCTTCCCATTTTTTTTGCACAATAAAAAATTGTTTCCATTCTCGCTACATTTGATGCAAAAGAAGTAACGATAATTCTTTTTTTAATTCTGCTCATAATTTTTAAAATACTTTTTCTTACATCTAGCTCCGAACCAGCTCTTCCAATGCTAAAAACATTTGTTGAATCGCAGATCATTGCAAGAACTCCTTTTTTACCAATTTCTTTTAATCTTTTTGAATTAATATTTTCTCCAACCAAAGGATCTGGATCGCACTTCCAATCACCTGTATGAAGAATATTGCCTGCGGGAGTTTCTATTCTTAAACCGTTTGGTTCAAGTATTGAATGAGTCAATGTAATAAATTCAATAATAAATGGTTTTAAATTTATTGTACTATTTAATTCAACTATTTTTAAATATTTTGTAATATCAATTTTTTTTTCTTTAAATTTTTCAGAAATTAAAACTGCTGTGAATGGTGTTGCAAAGATTTTACATTTAAGTTGCGGCCAGATGTGAGCAATGGCTCCTATATGATCTTCATGGGCATGTGTTAAAATAATTCCAAGTAGGTCATCTTTTTTATCAACAATAAATCCAGGATCTGGATAAATAAGATCAATGCCTGGCACACTATCGTCTGCAAAGGTAACTCCTATATCAACTATAATCCATTTTTGATTCTCAGGTTTGCCGTATGCAAAAAGATTTAGGTTCATGCCAATTTCACCAGAACCCCCAAGTGGACAAAATAATAATTCTTCTTTCATAATTTATTTCAATTGATTTATTAATTTTAAAAGCCCATTTATTGTTAAATCTTTTTCATTAATTGTTTTATGCTTAATAGCCTTATTAAAAAGATTAGAAAAACCTCCAGTTGTTATTATTTTAAAATTTTTATTGGTTTCATTGCGTATTAAGCTAATAATATTATTAACAAGACCTGTGTATCCCCAATAAAATCCAGATTTAACAGCCGTTGAAGTATTTTTTCCAATAACTTTTCTTATTCTACTTAATTTTATTTTTGGTATTAAAGATGCTTTTGAAATCAGTTTTTCTAAAGATAGAGACACGCCGGGAGCAATAACACCTCCTAAATAAGTATTTTTAATAACAACATCAAAGGTTGTGGCTGTTCCAAAATCAACAATAATAAAATTGTTTTTATAATCAATAACACTGATAGCGTTAGCCAATCTATCAGAACCTATTTGCTTATTATTTGCTCTAATTTTAATTAAGTTTTTTAATTTAATTTGTTTTAATTCATAGCATTTTTTTTTTAATTTTTTATTAAAATACGATTTAATCAATTTATATGATCTTGGAACTACACTTGAAAACAATATTTTATTAATTTCTCTTTTTTTAGAATCCAAAAATTTAAATTTTTTTGATAAATACAGCTTTGATATTAGTTTAGTCTTTAAAATTATTCTTTTTTTAATTTTCTTTTTGGAAGTAAATAATAAAATTTTAGTTTCTGTATTTCCTATATCGCCAATCAAGTACATAAATATTTAATTTTTTTCTCATAGTTTTTTTTTATTTTAATAAATATATTAGATTTACTAATTTTTTTTCCAGTTAATTCAAATAAATTCGTAGTTGGATAGTTTTTTATAAAGGGGTTTCTTATAATGTTAATTCCAATACCGATTATAATGAACTTTTTATCATTATAATAGATTTTTTCTTGAAGTATTCCAGATAATTTTTTACCTTCCACTAATAAATCATTTGGTAGCTTAATTGTAATTTTTTGTTTCACGTATTTAGACATTATTTTTTTTAAACTTAAACAATTATTTTTGGTAAATTCTCTTATCGATAAATTTTTTTTAATTTCAAAAAAAATACTTAAAAGCAAATTTCCTTTGTAAGAAATCCATTTTTTTCCATATCTGCCTCTTCCTTTTTTTTGTCTTTCTGAAACAACAATACCGTTTTTAATACCTTTTTTAATTTTTCTAATAGCTACATCATTTGTGCTATTAACATTTTTATAGTGAAATTTTTTTAATTTCATGAAATAATTTTTATTCCTGAAACAAAATCTGCAATTATGCCTGGATATATAAAGTAAAAAAGTAAAAAAATAACTGAAACCCCCAGAGAAATCTTTAAAGCGATATGATGATCAATGTCATACTTTTCTTTTTCATTATCAAAATAAATAATCTTAATTATTCTTAAATAATAAAATGCCGCAATTACAGTTGATAGCAAACCAATAATTGCTAAAAAATACATTGATTTTTCAATAACCGCTAAAAAAATGTAAAATTTTGCAAAGAATCCAGCTAGTGGCGGTATTCCAGCTAATGAAAACAAAATTATAAGTAATGAAAATGATAAGTAAGGATGGCTTTTTGACAAACCTGACAGGTCTTCAATTTTTTCATAATAAACATTATTTTTTCTAATCATAAAAATACAGCTAAAAAAACCTAAATTCATAACAGAATAGATCAAAATATAAATTATAGAACTTTGTATTCCTTCATTTGTGCCTATCGATAAACCTGCTAATGCAAAACCCATATGACTTATTGAGCTATATGCTATTAATCTTTTTAAATTTCTTTGTCCTATTGCAGCAACAGCTCCAAAAACCATTGATGCAATTGATAAAAATATAATTATCATTTGCCACTGATCTATTAAATTAAAGAAAGGAACATACAAAATTCTGATAAAAACTGTTAGCGCTGCTATTTTAGGTAACGTTGCAAAAAAAACAGTAACCGATGTTGGAGAGCCTTGATAAACATCTGGAGCCCACATATGGAAAGGAACTGCTGAAATCTTAAACGCAAGACCAACCAATATGAATACTATTCCAAAAGTTAACGAATAATTTGATGAATTTAAATTTTCTTGAATAATTAAAAAATTTGTAGAACCTGAAAAGCCATATATTATAGAACAGCCATAAAGTAATAATCCTGAAGATAATGCACTTAAAACAAAATATTTAACTCCAGATTCAGATGAAAGTATATTATCTCTGTTAAAAGAAGCTAAAACATACAAAGCTAATGACTGAAGCTCTAAACCCATGTAAAAAACTATCAAATCATTTGCACTTATCATAACCATGATTCCTAGAATGCAACTTAGGATCAACACTGGATATTCATCTTTATAAATATTATTTTTTTTTAAAAATTTTGAAGAAATAAACATTATAAAAATAGCAGAAGTAACAGAAAGCATTTTCATTAATGACGAAAGATAGTCAATTTTATAACTATTATTAAATATGCTTATATTAGAATTTATTGGATTGCTCATTACTAAAAATAAAACAATTAAAAGTGAAATAATTGAAAGATTATAAACTATTGAAGTGCTGTTTTTTTTAAAAACACCAAGCATCAATACAAACATTAAAGAAAGTGAAATAAAAATTTCAGGTAATATAAAATTTAAATTATCCATCAGTATTTTTTATGTTTTGTTCTAAGTTTAGATTGTACATTTCTATCAAATTATTCACTGAAGTTTCTACAGTAGCAATTAAAGGCTCTGGATAAAATCCAAAAAATATTACAGGAATTCCTAAAGACCATAAAATAAATATTTCATGATTTTTTAAATCTATCATCGATTTCAAATCATTATTTTTTAATTTTCCAAAAATAACTCTCTTGTAGAGCCAGAGCATATAAGCTGCTGCTAAAATAACTCCTAGAGTTGCAATGGTTGCTACAAAAAAACTTTTTTTAAATGCTCCTACTAAAATTAAAAATTCACCTATAAATCCGCTGGTACCTGGCAAACCAATTGCTCCTAAAGTAAAAATCATTAATACTATTGAGTATCTAGGCATTATTGAAACGATTCCGCCGTATCTGTTTATTTCACGCGAATGCATTCTTTCATAAATAACTCCTACACATAAAAATAATGCTGCTGATACAAGTCCATGACTAATCATTTGAAAAATTGCTCCGGTTATTCCTTGGTCCGTTAACGTAAAAATTCCCAAAGTTACGAATCCCATATGGGCAACAGAAGAATAAGCAATTAATTTTTTCATATCTTCCTGCATTAAAGCTACCAAAGAAGTATAAATAATTGCTACTAAACTTAATAAATAAATTAATGGAACAAAATATTCTGAAGCACTAGGGAATAAACCAATAGAAAATCTTAAAAATCCATAACCAGCCATTTTCAATAAAATAGCCGCTAATAAAACAGATCCTGCAGTTGGCGCTTCGACATGGGCATCTGGAAGCCAAGTATGAACTGGCCACATTGGAGTTTTTACCGCAAATGAACTAAAAAAAGCTAACCAGAGTATATTTTGATATTTAAAATCAATACCTAGTTCATAAAGTTTTGATACATCTGTAGTTCCCGTAATCCAGTAAATTGAAATAATTGCTATTAGCATTAAAACTGAACCTAACAAAGTATAAAGAAAAAATTTAAATGCTGAATATATTCTTCTCTCACCACCCCAAATTCCTATAATTAAAAACATTGGTATAAGACCACCTTCAAAAAAAAGATAAAAAATTACTAAATCAAGTGAACAAAAGACTCCAATCATTAAAGATTCGGAAACAAGTATGGCAACAAGAAAATCTTTAAGTTTATAAGAAATAGAATTGTTTACTGAAATAATGCATAATGGAGTTATTAAAGTTGTTAAAAGTATAAATAATATAGAAATACCATCCACTCCTACTTTATAATTAATAAATCCATCAATCCATTTTCTTTCTTCAACAAATTGAAATTCATAAGTTGATGCGTCAAAAATATACCACAAGTATAAAGAGATTATGAAATTTGCAAATGATACAAAAAGAGCAACGTACTTACTACTCTGGTATTTGTTATTATTAGATCTGGTAAACAAAATAAACAAAACACCAATTAATGGTAATAATATTAAAGAAGATAAAATAGGAAAGTTTGTCATTTAATTATTAGTAAAGTTAGTAATATGGAAAACCCGATCAGCATAACAAAAGCATACTGATAGATAAATCCGCTTTGAAATTTAACTGCTTTAATAGAAAATCTTTTAATTAAATTTGATATCCCATCTGGACCAAATTTATCAATGATATTTTCATCAATTTTTTTCCATAAAAACTTTCCAAATCTCATTGCTGGATAAACAAAAATACAATTATACAATTCATCAAAATACCATTTGTTTTTTAAAAAAGTGTATAAAGGCTTATTACCTTCGACTAGCTGATCCAATAAATGATGTTTTTTTATGAAAAAATAATAAGCTAAAGGAATTGAAATAGTGACCAATAATGGGGTTGAATAGATAAACCACAAAGGTGGATGTGCAGTGCTTAATGGTGTTAAGAATTTTATTGAATCTCTCCAAAATAGATAACTACTTTCAGTTCCTATAAATAATTCTTTAAATAGAATGCCAGCAAATATAGCTCCAATGGATAAAATAATTAGCGGGATTAACATGACTATTGGTGAATCATGCATAGCTTCAATTTTTATTTTTTTATTGTTGTAGCTTCCATGAAAAGTTTTGAATATTAATCTCCAAGAATATATTGATGTTAATAGAGCAGTTGTTATTCCTATAAATGCCGCCCAATAACCAGAGGAAGTTCCTTTTAAATAAGCAAATTCGATAATTGCATCCTTGGAATAAAAACCTGATAGGAAAGGAAAACCAGTTAATGCGAGAGTACCAATTAACATTAATATCCATGTATAAGGTAAGGATTTCCACACACCTCCCATTTGAGTTATATCTTGCTCATCTTTAAATGAATGAATGACTGATCCGGCTCCTAAAAATAGCAAAGCTTTGAAAAAAGCATGAGTAAAAAGATGAAACATTGCAACATTGTAAGCTCCAACGCCTGTTGCAAAAAACATATACCCTAGTTGGCTACAAGTAGAATAAGCGATGATTTTTTTAATATCATTTTGCACTAACGCAACTGATGCAGCAAAAAATGCGGTTGTCATACCAATGATTGTAATTAGAGTTAAAGCAATTTCAGAATATTCAAACAAAGGTGAACATCTAACAACAAGAAATACACCTGCTGTTACCATTGTAGCAGCGTGAATAAGAGCAGATACGGGAGTAGGTCCTTCCATAGCGTCTGGTAACCAAGTATGCAATATAATTTGAGCTGATTTTCCCATAGCTCCAATAAAAAGAAGAATACAAATTAAATCAATTGCATTAAAATTTATTCCTAAAAAAATTAATTCTCTGTCTAAAATTTTAGGAGTAGATTGAAAAACTTCGTTAAAGTTAACAGTTCCAAATATATAAAATATTAAAAATATTCCTAAAGCAAAGCCAAAGTCACCCACTCTATTAACTAAAAAAGCTTTAATTGCAGCTACATTGGCACTATCTTTTTTAAACCAAAAACCTATTAAAAAATATGAGCAAAGACCCACACCTTCCCATCCAAAAAACAATTGAATAAAATTATCAGAAGTAACTAATGCTAACATGGAAAATGTAAATAATGAAAGATATGACATAAACCTTGTTTTATGAGGATCGTGAGACATGTATCCAATGGAATAGATATGCACCAAGGCAGATATTAAATTAACCACAACTAACATTAATGATGAAAGTGCATCAATTTTTATGGACCAGTTAGCAATGAACATTCCAGAATTTATCCAAGAAGCAATAAACAAGTTATTTTCATAATTTTGTGTAATAACATTATAAAAAATAACAAAAGATAAAATTGCTGAAATTGAAACAAATAAACTTGTAAGTATTTCTGAATTTCTAGATCCGATAATTTTTCCAAAAAAACCAGATAAGAATGCTCCTAAAAGAGGTAAAAAAATTACAATATATTCCATTTTATCCTTTTAAATTGTCTATTTTTTCCACCCTAATTGTTCCAGCGTTTCGATAGTAGACAACTATTATTGCTAAGCCTATGGCGGCTTCTGCTGCTGCGACTGTTAAAATGAATAAAGTAAATACTTGACCAGACAAATCATTTAAAAATATTGAAAATGAAACAAGATTAATGTTCACCGCAAGTAAAATTAATTCAATGCTCATTAAAATAACTATTATATTTTTTCTATTTAAAAAAATACCAGCAATCCCTATTGTAAAAATAATAGCTGCTAAAACTAGATAATGACTTAAGCCAATATTAATCATCTATTTTCACTCCTTTGTTAAACTCTGGATCAGTAAGCTCTATACCATCATCTTTTTCCCTTGAAATTTGTTTTAAATAGCTCTGTCTTTTTAAACCACTTCTTTTTCTAAATGTTAAAACAATAGCTCCAATCATTGAAACCAACAAAATCATTCCGGATAACTGAAAAAGATGAATATACTCTGTATATAAAATACTACCTAAAGAAAGAGTATTGCTAGTTTCTGTTAATGTTTGAGTTGAAATTGAATTGAGTAACTCTGGTTTGTATTTCCAGCCACCTATTACAACTATTAATTCAAAAAAAATAATTAATGTTATGATTAAACCTATAGGAACATGAGTTGGGTTTTCAGTTTCTTTAAATAATATTTTTTTTTGCTGTGCTACATTTAACATCATAACAACAAATAAAAATAAAACAGCCACGGCTCCTACATATACAATTAACATTATCATTCCTAAAAATTCAGCACCAATCATAATAAATAAACATGAAATGCTAATGAAATCTAAAATTAAGAAGAAAACTGAATGAACTGTATTTCTCGATACCGTAACCATTATCGCAGAAATAATTGCTATGAAAGAAAATGTATAAAAAAATATTGCATGAATTATCATAATGCTATCTATATGGATTATCTGCTTTAATGTTTGCTTCTAAAATATTTTCCCACCTATCTCCATTCTCAAGTAATTTTTCTTTATTATAATAAAGCTCTTCGCGAGTTTCGGTGGCAAATTCAAAATTAGGACCTTGTACTATAGCATCTACAGGGCATGACTCTTCGCATAACCCACAATAAATGCATTTTAACATATCAATATCGTACCTTGTTGCTTTCCTGCTACCATCTTCTCGTTCTGTTGACTCTATAGTTATTGCTTGTGCTGGACACACTGCTTCACATAATTTGCATGCTATACACCTTTCTTCTCCGTTCGGATATCTTCTAAGTGCATGCTCGCCTCTAAACCTTGGGCTTATTTTTCCTTTTTCAAAAGGGTAATTGATTGTCTTTTTTGATTTAAAAATTTCTTTTATAGCCATAAAAAGCCCTGTAAGAAAATCAATCATTAATATAGTTTTAAAAAATCTTGAAATTTTCATAGTTAATTGTTTGGTAATAAATTAAAATAAAATAAATAACTCGCTGTGAGAACTACCCATATTAAAGACATTGGTAGAAAAATTTTCCAACCTAATTTCATAAGTTGATCGTATCTGTATCGTGGCACAATTGCTTTAACTAAAGCAAAAAGAATAAATAATAAAATTATTTTAAATATAAACCATATAGGGCCAGGTATTAAGCTAAATGGATAAATTTCAATTGGAGATAACCATCCACCTAAAAATAAAATTGAACCCATTGCACACATTAATAAAATGTTAGCGTATTCGCCTAACCAAAACATTGCGTACATCATCCCTGAATATTCTGTTTGATAGCCAGCAACAAGTTCTGCTTCAGCTTCGGGAAGATCAAAAGGAGGTCTATTTGTTTCTGCAAGTGCAGATATAAAAAAAATAACAAACATTGGAAATAATGGTATTACGAACCATAAATTTTTTTGAGCCATAACTATATCGCTTAAATTTAATGATCCTACACATAATAAAACGTTAATAATAATAACACCTATTGACACTTCGTATGATACCATTTGAGCAGCTGATCTAATTGCTCCCAAAAAAGGATATTTTGAATTGGAAGCCCACCCACCCATAATTATTCCGTAAACGCCCAATGAAGAAACAGCAAAAAGATAAAGGATTCCTACGTTTATATCTGCTAAAACAAAATTTTCACTAAACGGTATAACTGCCCACGCAACTAAGGCTAAAGTCATTGTAACTATAGGAGCAAGAACAAATATAATTTTATTTGAACTAGCAGGTATTATTATTTCTTTAAATATATATTTTAATGCATCAGCTAAAGATTGAAACAAACCAAATGGTCCAACAACATTAGGTCCTCTACGTTTTTGAACAAAAGCCCATACTCTTCTGTCTAGCCAAACAATCATGGCAACCGCTACTAGCAAAGGTATAAGCAAAAATAAGATTTTATATGTTTCTATAAATAATAAATTTATATAATGCCACATAATTATCCTTCAGTTCCATTTTTTTTAATTTTAATTTTTTCATTACGACATTGGGTCATGGTTTTAGATGCTCTTGCAATTACATTGGAGTAATAATAATCAATTTCATTATATTTAATTTTTTCATCAACAAAATCTAAAATAGAAAAATCAATAGATGAGTTTTGTTTTTTTTTTGTTTTTAAATAGGTAAACAAATTATTTTCAAGTTCATCTCTATTGTTAAATAATTCTTTACGCTTTATTTTTTTTGAAAGATCATTAATTATCATCCAATCCTCCTTAGCATCACCTGGAGGATATGATGATTTGTATGCTTTTTGTAATTTGCCTTCTAAATTTGTGTAATAACCGTTTTGTTCAGTGTAAGCAGCACTTGGCAGAATTACATCTGATAGTTCTGCACCTTTGTCACCATGAGTTCCAATATAAATAATAAATTCATCTTTTTTTTTAAAAACCACATCGTCATTACCAAATAAAAATAATATTTTAAAATCATGATTTTTTAGACCATCTAAAACTTTGTTTTTAGAAAAATTTGAACTAATTATATCTAAATCATAAGAACCAACTGTTGATGCTGAATTCGATAAAATATTTATAGGATTCCACTCTCTAGTAATTTTATTGTTTTCTTCTAAATATTTTTTAATATTTTCAAAAATATAAGCGCCTGATTTTATACTTAATGCTGATTGACCAATTATAATAATTGGTTTTTTTGCATGTAAAATTTTTGAAGATAGTTCATTTTTTTTTTCTATTATTTCTTTAATTGTGTTGGTTGAATTGTTAATCGATTTATATGGATAAGTTAAATCTCCCATATCACCTACTGAATATATTTCAGTTTTGCTTTTTAAATATTTTTTTCTTATTCTGCTATTTAATATTGTTGCTTCATATCGTGGGTTTGTTCCAATTAATAAAATTAGATCACTTTCTTCTATGCCATTTATTGTAGAATTAAATAAGTAGTTTTTTCTCGAACTATTATTCAAATATATGTAATTTGATCTCGAATCTAAGTTTGGTGATTTTATTATCTTTGAAAAAAATTCTTTTATTGAAAAAAGTGTTTCCATGCTGGTTAAATCTCCTGTTAAACCAGCTATTTCGTTTGGAGAAGTTGAGTAAATTCTATCTAAAATAATTTTATATGCATTTTCCCATGAAGTTTTTTTAAATACATTTTTTTCCTTTATATATGGAGTATCTAAGCGTTGATTTAACAATCCATCACATGCATATCTTGTCTTATCCGATATCCATTCTTCATTAATATCTTCATTTATTCTTGGCAATATTCTTTTAACTTCCCAGCCATATGTATCGACTCTTATATTGGATCCAACTGCATCCATTACATCGACGGTTTCAGTTTTTTTCAACTCCCAAGGTCTAGCTTCATAAACATAAGGTTTGGAAGTTAATGCTCCAACTGGACACAAATCGATTACGTTTGCGGATAATTCAGACTCCATAGATTTTTCTAAATATGTTGTTATTTGCATATCTTCGCCACGGCCTATCGCACCCAATTCATCTATACCCGCAACTTCCGTGGCAAATCTTATGCACCTAGTACAATGAATACATCTTGTCATTTGAGTTTTAATAAGAGGCCCCATATGCTTTTCAGGAACATATCTTTTGTTTTCTTTATACCTAGATTTATCTATTCCATAAAACATGGATTGATCTTGCAAATCACATTCTCCTCCTTGATCACATACAGGACAGTCTAAAGGATGATTTGCTAGTAAAAACTCCATTACGCCTTTACGAGCTTTCTCAACCATAGAAGTATTTGTTTTAATATTCATGCCTTCAGTTGCTGGCATAGCACATGATGCGATTGGTTTTGGAGATTTTTCTATTTCGACCAAACACATTCTACAATTTCCTGCTATTGAAAGTTTTTCATGATAACAAAATCTTGGAATTTCAACTCCTGCTTTTTCGCATGCTTGAAGCACAGTTAAACCTTCTTCAATGTCAATATCAATATCGTTAACTTTTAATTTAATCATTTTATTTTTCTAATAAATGTTGATCTACAAGGTATGGTATATTTTTATTTTTATTTATTAGTGGATCAAAATCATTTCTTTTTAGTACTTCTTTTTTAAAATGTCTTAGCAAACCTTGAACTGGCCAGGCTGAACCTTCGCCAAAAGCACATATAGTATGACCTTCTATTTGTTTTGTTACATCCATTAACATGTCAACTTCTTCTCTAGAAGCTTCACCTAAAGCCATTCTTTCCAACATTCTCCACATCCATCCGGATCCTTCTCTACAAGGAGTGCATTGACCGCAACTTTCATGTTTGTAAAATCTAGCAATTCTTGCCATACATTTAATGATATCTTGATCTTTATTAATCACTATAATTCCAGCTGTTCCGAGTCCGGTCTTTTGTTCAATTAAAGAGTCAAAATCCATTTTTATTGTGTCGCATATTTTTTTTGGTAGAAGAGGCATTGACGAACCTCCTGGAATAACTGCTTTAAGATTTTCCCATCCTCCAACTACACCACCTGCGTGATTTTCAATTAATTCTTTTAGAGGTACTCCCATTTCTTCTTCAACATTACATGGATTATTTACATTTCCTGAAATACAAAATATTTTAGTTCCTGTATTTTTTGGTCTTCCTAATGATGAAAACCATTTAGCTCCTTTTCTTAAAATAGTTGGAACAACAGCAATCGTCTCAACATTATTTACAATTGTCGGACAACCATATAAACCTATTAACGCTGGGAATGGTGGTTTTAACCTGGGTTGACCTTTTTTTCCTTCTAAACTTTCTAATAACGCTGTTTCTTCACCGCATATATATGCGCCTGCACCATAGTGAATATAAATATCTAAATCCCAACCAGTGTCAGAAGCATTTTTTCCAATTATTTTTTTTTCGTAAGCTTCATTAATGGAATTTTGAAGTTTTTCACCTTCTCTATAATATTCCCCCCTAATATAAATATAACAAGCATGTGCATTAACTGCGTAAGAAGCCAACAAACATCCTTCTATAAGTTTTTGAGGTTCAAATCTTAAAATATCTCTATCTTTACAAGTGCCCGGCTCTGATTCATCTGCATTAATAACTAGATAATGCGGTCTAGAGCCAATTTCTTTAGGTGCAAATGACCACTTTAAACCAGTTGGGAATCCCGCTCCACCTCTTCCTCTTAATTCTGAAGACTTTATTTCATTTATGATCCATTCTCTTCCTTTTAAACAAATATCTTTTGTATTTAACCAGTCTCCTCTCTCTTTTGATGATTCAACGTCAGTTCCTTTATCGTTGTAGAGATTTTGAAAAATTCTGTCTTTGTCTTCAAGCATTTTTTAAATTAACAAGTGTTTTTCTATTGTTTTTAGGTTCAGCGCAAGTTCTTCCTTTATATGAACCTGGTTTTGGTGATTCTCCGGAAAGTATTTGCTCAATAATTTTTTCAATATCAGTTTTATCTAAATCTTCAAAATAGTCATCGTTAATTTGAACCATTGGTGCATTAACACAAGCACCTAAACATTCTACTTCTGTCCATGAACAGATATTATTTTTAGATAGTTCGTTTTGTTTATTTGATATTTTCTTTTTACAAGCATCAACTAACCTGTATGCACCTCTAATCATACAAGGTGTAGTAGTGCAAACTTGAATGAAAAATTTTCCTACTGGTGATAAATTATACATAGTATAAAAAGTTGCAACTTCGTAAACTTTTATGTAGGACATATTTAATAATCTTGCGATATATTTCATCGCGACTAGTGGTATCCAATTTTTATTTTGCCTTTGAGCTAAGTATAGTAATGCCATAACGGCGCTTTGTTGTTTTCCTTTGGGATAATTTGATATTATTTTTTTTGCAATTTCCAAATTTTGTGAACTAAATTCAAATTTATCTGGTTGTGTTTTTGAAATCTTTTTAATACTCATCTATCTATTTCTCCAAAAACTATATCTAGTGACCCGAGAACAGCGGGAACATCTGCCAACATATGACCTTTGATTAAATAATCCATAGCTTGTAAATGAGAAAAACCAGGTGCTCTTATTTTGCATTTATAAGGTTTACTTGAACCATCAGAAATTAAATAAATTCCAAACTCACCTTTTGGAGCCTCAACAGCAGTATAAATTTCATCTTTATCGACACGATAGCCTTCTGTGAATAATTTAAAATGATGAATTAAAGCCTCCATAGATTGTTTTATATCTTTTTTTGGAGGTGCACTAATCTTGCCATCTAATGTTTTAATTGGACCTTTCGGCATTAATTCTAAACATTGTTTAATAATTTTTACACTTTCTCTCATTTCCTCAACTCGACAAAGATATCGATCATAACAATCTCCATTTTTTCCTATAGGAATTTTAAACTTAAATTGATCATAACAGTCATAAGGTTGAGATTTTCTTAAATCCCATGGTATGCTCGACCCTCTCAACATAACTCCTGAGAATGAATAATTTATTGCGTCTTCTTTTGAAACTATTCCAATGTCAACATTTCTTTGTTTAAATATTCTGTTGTCAGTCAAAAGAGTTTCGAGATCATCAATTATTTTTGGAAATTTCTCATTAAATTCAAAAATATCTTCGTCCAAACCTCTTGGTAAATCTTGGTGTACACCGCCGGCTCTAAAGTAATTTGCATGTAGCCTTGATCCAGAAACTCTCTCATAAAAAGTCATTAAAGTTTCTCTCTCTTCAAATCCCCAAAGAGAAGGAGTTAAAGCACCGACATCTAAAGCTTGGGTTGTTATATTTAATATATGACTTAAAATTCTTCCAATTTCACAAAACATTACTCTAATAAATTGACCTCTAATTGGAACTTCAATTTTTAAAATTTTTTCTATTGCTAAAGCAAATGCATGCTCTTGATTCATTGGAGCTACATAATCAAGTCTATCAAAGTAAGGTATTGCTTGTGCATAAGTTTTATTTTCAATTAATTTTTCTGTTCCTCTGTGAAGTAGACCTATATGTGGATCTGCTTTTTCTACAACTTCTCCATCAAGTTCAAGTATTAGTCTTAAAACTCCATGAGCAGCTGGATGTTGTGGGCCAAAATTCAAACTTAAGGTTTTAGATTCTTTAGTCATTTTTTTTAATTGATTTCTTTATATATTTTGTTCCCTCCCAAGGACTTTCGTAGTCAAAATTTCTGTAATTTTGTTCAAGTTTTACTGGTTCATAAATTACTTTTTTATTGTCTTCGCTATAACGAACTTCATAATGTCCTGTTAATGGAAAATCCTTTCTTAAAGGATATCCCTCAAATCCATAATCAGTTAATATTCTTCTTAAATCAGGATGATCTTTAAATTTAATTCCATACATATCAAAGACCTCCCTTTCCATCCAATTTGCAGATGGAAAAATCGATGTTATTGATGAAACAATTTCATTTTCTTTTGTGTAACAATAAATTAATGCTCTTTGATTGAATTCATGACTTAATAATAAATATACAAGTTTAAATCTTTTTTCATTTTCAGGATAATCTACTGCGGTTATATCAATTAATTGTCTAAACTGAGTATTTTTGTTTGTTTTTAAAAAAAGTATCACTTTTAACAAATCTTCTTCATCTATGTTTAAATAAAGTTGTCCGTGATTTATTTCAGAACTATTTATTTTTGTAGTAAGTTCAGAATTAATTTTTTTCTCAATATCCACCACACTGGTCATTTTCAATTATCTTTCTAAGGTACCTTTTCTCCTTATCTTTTTTTGTAATTGCAAAATTCCATAAAGAAGAGCTTCTGCAGAGGGAGGACACCCTGGGACATATATATCAACGGGTACTATTCTGTCACATCCTCGTACCACAGAATATGAATAATGATAGTAACCTCCACCATTTGCGCAGCTGCCCATTGAAATTACATACCTTGGTTCTGGCATTTGATCATAAACTTTTCTAAGTGCTGGTGCCATCTTATTAGTTAATGTCCCCGCAACGATCATTACATCAGATTGCCTAGGAGATCCTCTTGGGGCAGCTCCAAACCTTTCAAGGTCATATCTAGGCATAGAAGTCTGCATCATTTCAACTGCACAACACGCAAGTCCAAAAGTCATCCAGTGTAATGAACCTGTTCTTGCCCAATTAACAAGATTATCGAAAGAAGTGGTTATAAAACCTTTTTCACTGAAATCTTTTGCAAGTTTTTTAAACTCTTCTGGAATTTTTTTTTGCTTCTCTTCTAGATTCATTAATTTATTCCCAATCTAGAGCACCTTTTTTCCATTCATAAATAAATCCTACTGTTAGTATAAATAAAAAAATCATCATTGATATGTAACCAAGAAGACCAATTTTTCCTAAAGAAATAGCCCAAGGAAATAAGAATGCAATTTCAAGATCAAAAATTATAAATAAAATTGCAACTAAATAGAATCTAACATCGAATTCCATTCTAGAATCACTAAAAGGTTCAAAACCACATTCGTAAGCAGATAATTTTTCTGGATCAGGTTTATTTGGTGACAGAAAATAATTTATAGCAATAAATGCACCGCTTAATCCTAAAGCTACTATTAATAGTAGAATTATTGGAAAATAGTCTTTTAAATAATCTATTAACATTATGAGTCTATATACCACCTATTGTATCAGCTGAAAGCGAACTTAGGTCACATATTTGTCAAATTATGTGAAAAAAACTAAATAAATGGCGGGAGTGACGGGACTCGAACCCGCGACCTCCTGCGTGACAGGCAGGCGCTCTAACCAGCTGAGCTACACCCCCATTATTTTGGTGGGCAGTAAAGGACTCGAACCTTTGACCCCCTCGGTGTAAACGAGATGCTCTACCAACTGAGCTAACCGCCCTTAACCAAAAACATTGTGTTTTATATCTTTTAGTACAATTACGTCAAGATTAATAAGCAGGTATACATTAGAAAATTTCTGTTACAATTTAAAATTGCCCATATTATAAATTATTTAAAAATGATTATTACAGTTTTCATAAATTTCCTAATGTTTTTCAATTTAATGTCAATTGGATTACCAATAATTTTAGATTTAATAATAATTGGATTTTTAATCTTTTTTACTAATAAGAATAAAATAATTTTTATTAATATAAACCTAGTATTTTTAATTGCATTAATTGGTCTATCAAAACTTTATGAAAATACTAATGATAATTCCAACTACTATCGTGGTCATGAAAAATTTTATCAAAGTAGACTTTTTTACAAAAAAAATATTAATGAAACAATTAATATGCCTCATGGTGATTTAATTGCTGTTGATGTGTGTCTTAACAAGAATACTTCTAACAAGCTGAGAGTAGAAAGAACACAAAAATTTATTACTGATAAATACGGTTATAGAAATTCAGAAATAGATTTAAAAGATGCAAATTTAATTCTTGTTGGAGATTCTCAAGTTGCTGGGAATGGTTTGAGTGATGAATTTTTACTTTCTAGTCAATTAAATAAAATTTCAAATTATAAGAGTGTTAATTTAGCTGTTGGCGAAGCAGCCCCACAAGATTATGAAAATTTGATTGAACAAAATTTCTCTTATATTAATCAAGATGCAAAAATAATTATTTTTTATTTTGAAGGAAATGATTTTTTTTTACTCAAAAAGGATGATAATTTTAAAGAGGATCTTAATAAATTAAAGTTTTTTAAACATAAGATAAAATCTGGATATCAAAGATTAGAACAAAATAAAGACAAATTTTTTATAAAAATTCTAGAATATAATAATTTTTTTTATAAAAAAATTAGACCCAAGTCTCAAAGAATATATTTTGGATTATTTGCAAAATGGACAGATAGCTGTCTTGTTAAATATGAAATTATAAAAAATGAATTAGTTGGTTTTTATTGGTTTAAAGATAATCCTAATGATAATTATCATACATATATTATAGAAAATCCTAAAATTTTAGATAAAATTCATAAGATTTATTTTATCCCAACTAAACATAGTGTTTATCAGAATATGCTTAAAAATTTTGATAATAAAAAATCAGACAAGTTTCTCTTTTTAAAAAAATTCTATGGTGAGAAAAATATTGATGTAATTGACCTTACCAAAACTCTGCAAGAAAATGTACAAAGGTATTTAAACAAAAATAAATATTTATATTTTAGAGATGATACACATCTAAATCAAAATGGAACATTGGTTATTGCGAACTTTATAAATAATGGTTTATAGACTAAATTATTGAATACTAGCTTGAGATTTATCGTCTTTTTTACTCATATCAACCTCAACCCATTCTGTTTTTTTAAGTTCTTTAGTTAATGCAATTCTTAAAACATCATCAACTAGTTCTACAGGTGTAATTTTAATATCTTCTTTTACTTTTTTTGGAACATCTACTAAATCTTTCTCATTATCTTTAGGTATAAGAACATGTTCAATTCCTGCTCTATGTGCAGCTAATAATTTTTCTTTTAAACCTCCTATGGCTAGAACTTGTCCAGTTACAGTAACTTCACCTGTCATAGCTATTTTTCTATTAGTTGGTATTTTGGTTATAGAAGAAACAATAGATGTTACCATAGCAATACCAGCTGATGGTCCATCCTTTGGAGTAGCTCCTTCAGGGACATGAATATGAAAATCTTTTTTTTCAAAAATTGGTGGTATTATCCCATAATCTAAACTTTTTGATCTAACAAATGATTTTGCTGCCTTAACAGACTCCTGCATTACTTCTCCAAGTTTACCAGTTATTTGCATTTTTCCTTTACCAGGCATATTTACAGTTTCAATTTTAAGAATTTCGCCACCAAATTCAGTCCAAGCCAAGCCTGTAACAACACCAACTTTATCGTTTGATTCCAGCTCACCGTATTTAAATTTTTTAACTCCTAAAAAATCTGAGAGATTTTTTTCATTTACAAAAACTTTGTTTTCTTCATTGTTTACTACTTTTTTAACAACTTTTCTTGTTACTTTAGATATCTCTCTTTCTAAATTTCTTACTCCAGATTCTCTAGTATAGCTTCTTATTATTTCTTTTACTGTGCCATCTAATAATTCAAGTTCTCCTTCCTTTACACCGTTTTCTTTAATTTGTTTAGGTAGTAAAAATTTATTTGCTATATTAATTTTTTCATCTTCTGTGTATCCTGGAATTCTTATTACTTCCATTCTATCTAACAAAGGAGGAAGTATGTTTAATGTATTTGCAGTAGTTACAAATAAAACATCCGACAAATCATAATCAACTTCTAAATAATGGTCGTTAAAAGTTGTGTTCTGTTCAGGATCTAAAGCTTCAAGTAAAGCAGAAGAAGGATCTCCTCTATAATCATTTCCAACTTTATCAATTTCATCCAACAAAATTAATGGATTTTTTGTACCTGCTTTTTTCATCATTTGAATTATTTTGCCTGGCAATGATCCAATGTAAGTTCTTCTATGCCCTCTTATCTCAGCTTCGTCTCTAATTCCTCCTAAGGACATTCTTACAAATTGTCTGTTGGTAGCTTTAGCAATTGATTTTCCTAGAGATGTTTTACCAACTCCAGGAGGCCCTACTAAACAAAGTATCGGACCTTTAATTTTATCCATTCTTTTTTGAACTGCTAAAAATTCAACTATTCTTTCTTTAACTTTTTCCAATCCAAAATGATCTTCATCTAAAACTTTCAATGCTTTATTTAAATCAATATCAATCTTATCTTTTTTGTTCCAAGGAATATCTATCATCCAATCTAAATAATTTCTAACTACTGTAGCTTCCGCCGACATCGGACTCATATTTTTAAGTTTTTTAAGTTCTGACATACATTTTTTTTGAACTTCTTTTGGCATTTTTGCTTTAATTATTGCTTTATTTAAATTTGTTGATTCATCTTTACCGTCCTCAATTTCACCCAATTCTTTTTGAATTGCTTTTAATTGCTCGTTTAAATAATATTCTCTCTGAGTTTTTTCCATTTGGGTTTTTACTCTTCCTCTTATTCTTTTCTCAACGCCTATTATACTTGCTTCGTTTTCCATTATTTTGATAATGCTGTTCAGTCTTTTTTTTACATCTAAAGTTTCAAAAATTTGTTGTTTTTCTGAAATATTTGTATTTAAGTGTGAAGCTATATTGTCAGCAATTTTAGCAGGGTCTTTTAGCTGCTTAATATTATTAATCGTTTCATTAGATATTTTTTTATTTATAGCTGATAATTTTTCTAATTTTTTTAGTGCTGTCAGTGATAAAGGTGTTAGATTTTCTTCATTTAAAACTTTTTCATTTTGATATTCGAAAGTACATGAAATAAATTTTTCATCATCTTTAAAATCTAATATTTTTACTCTTTTATTACCCTCGACCAGGACTTTGACGGTTCCATCTGGTAGTTTTAAAAGTTGTAAAATATTACTTTCACATCCATAACTAAATACGTCTGTTTTCTTAGGATCATCAACTTCAGAATTTTTTTGTGTAACTAAGATTATTTTTTTTTCGCCTTTCATTACTTCGTTTAGGGCAGTAATTGATTTATCCCTACCAACAAATAATGGAATAACCATACTTGGAAATACGACAATATCTCTTAAGGGTAACAAAGGTAAATTTACTTTAGTTTCCATAGTGTAAATATGGATATTATAGACGATTTTTCAACTACTAATTAACCCTTATTAACTGGTACTTTATTTATTTAGGCTGCTGATGTTTTCTCTGGTTTTGTCTTATTTTTAGAATGAACTATTATTGGCTCCGATTGACCTTTTGCTGTATTTGAATCAATGATAACTTCTTGAATATTATCTTGTCCGGGTAGATCAAACATTGTTTTAAGCAAAATGTTCTCTAATATTGATCTTAATCCTCTTGCGCCTGTTTTCTTTTTAATTGCTTTTATAGCTATCTCTTTGATCGCTGCGTCTTTAAAAGTAAGCTTAACACCTTCTAATTTAAATAATTCTTGGTATTGTTTTATCAAAGAATTTTTTGGCTCTATTAATATTTTAACTAAAGATTTTTCATCTAAATCATCTAATGTAGCTGTAATCGGTAGCCTACCTATAAACTCAGGAATTAAACCATATTTTAACAAATCTTCTGGTTCCAAATTTTTCATCCATTCTCCTGTCTTTTTATCTTCTATAGTTTTTACTTCAGCTCCAAAACCTATTGAAGATCCTTTGTCTCTTTGTGAAATAATTTTATCTAAACCTGCGAAAGCACCACCGCAAATAAATAAAATGTTAGTTGTATCAACCTGTAAAAATTCTTGTTGTGGATGTTTTCTTCCTCCTTGTGGTGGAACGCTTGCAACGGTACCCTCCATAATTTTTAAAAGTGCTTGTTGAACACCTTCTCCAGAAACATCTCTAGTTATAGATGGATTTTCTGATTTTCTACTAATTTTATCAACCTCATCAATATAAACTATTCCTCTTTGGGCTTTTTCAACATTATAGTCAGCCGATTGTAATAATTTTAATATTATATTTTCTACGTCCTCACCAACATAGCCAGCTTCTGTAAGTGTTGTGGCATCTGCCATTGTAAATGGAACATCTAAAATTCTTGCAAGTGTTTGTGCTAAAAGAGTTTTTCCACAACCAGTCGGACCAACTAATAATATATTTGATTTTGCCAATTCAACAGTCTTACTTGTTTTGCTTTCATAGTTTAATCTTTTATAATGATTGTGTACAGCAACTGATAAAACTTTTTTAGCATGGTCTTGTCCAATAACATAATCATCAAGAACTGAACAAATTTCTTTAGGAGACGGCAATCCATCTTGATGTTTAACAAAAGTGTCTTTGCTCTCTTCTTTGATGATATCCATGCAAAGTTCAACACATTCATCACAAATAAATACAGTAGGTCCAGCTATTAGTTTTCTAACTTCATGCTGGCTCTTGCCGCAGAAAGAACAGTAAAGAATATTTTTGTTGTTGCTCATATTTTTTTAACGAATCAATTAAAACACTTTATTACAAACATGTCTTTCTAATCAAGTATAGGTTGAAGCGGAACTATATCTAGTTGTTTAGTCTCTTTTGGCTACTACTTTATCTATTAAACCAAAATCTTTTGCATTATCGGGTGTCATAAAATTATCTCTCTCTAATGCAGTTTTGATTTCCTCAACAGGTTTTCCTGTATGTTTAGAATAAATTTCATTCAGTCTCTTTTTTAATGACAAAACTTCGTTGGCATGTATTTCAATATCGGTAGCTTGTCCTTGAAAGCCTGCAGAAGGTTGGTGTACCATTATTCTAGAATTAGGAAGTGAAAATCTTTTTCCTTTTGATCCTGCTGCTAATAAGAAAGAACCCATGCTTGCAGCTTGACCAATACATAAAGTAGAAACTTCAGGTTTAATGTATTGCATAGTGTCGTAAATTCCCAATCCAGAAGTAACTAAACCACCTGGGGTGTTAATATAAAGGGAAATTTCTTTTTTTGGATTTTCTGACTCTAAAAATAATAATTGTGCAGTAACCAAAGAAGCAACATTGTCGTTTATTGGACCTACAACAAAAACTATCCTTTCTTTTAACAGTCTTGAATAAATATCGTAAGCTCTTTCTCCTCTATTTGATTGTTCAACAACCATAGGAATTAGAGTATTTAAATGCTCAGGTATTTTTGTTGTCATAAGTTGATTCGTCTTCTTTATACAACTTGTGATTACTTTTTGCTAACTTTTTTTGAGTATTTGGTTTTCTTGGTTGCAGGTTCGGCTTTTTTTGCTGGTGTTTTTTTGGAAAGAGCTTTCTTTTCAGATATTTCTTTTTTATCATTCTGATGATTGTGATCGTGATTATGCTTTGCTAATTTTTCTTGTTCTTTCAAACTTTTTTCATTTTCTTCTTTTAAAATTTTTTCTGCTTCCTCTTTAGTAATTTCTTTTATATTTACTTTTGCATCTTTTTTAATTTGAGCTATTATTTTTTCCTCATAAATAGAACCTCTTATTCCATCGATCGCTGATGGATTTTTTTCATAGTATTCTTTTACTATTTTTTCTTGACCCGGCATCATTCTAAGTTGTTTTTGTATTTCTAAATTAATTTCTTCTTGAGAAACTTTGATATTATTTTTTTCACCAAAAGCATTTAAAATTAATCCTGTTTTAATTCTTTTTTTAGCTTGATCTTCTAAAGAATTTTTATTTTTCTTTAAATCATCCTCTTTCATTCCTTGAGATAATATTTGAACCTCTTGATCAATTAAGTTTTTTGGTAAATTTTCTAATTTTTGTTTTTCAATCTGTTGAAGAATTTGTTTTTTAGAAATCATATCTAATGAATTTTTATACTCAGAATTAATTTGCTTAGAAATTAATTCTTTTAAATTATTTAAATCTGTAGCTCCTAATGTTTTTGCAAATTCATCGTTAATTTTTATTTCTTCAGGTTTTTTTACAGAAACAATATTACATTCAAAAATAGCTTTTTTGTTAACAAGTTCTTTTTCTGGAAAATTTTCTGGCAAAGTTACTTCAACTTTTTTTTTATCGTTCTTTTTAATTCCTTCTAATTGTTTATCAAATCCTTTTATAAACAAGTCTTTTCCTAAAACTAATTGGGTATTTTTACCTTCGTTACCTTTGAAATCTTTACCATCAACTGTTGCTTTATAATCAAAAACAACTAGATCTTCTTTTTTTGAAATATAATTTTCATCCGCTTCTTTAAAATTATTTTGACTTTTTGCTATTTGTTCTATTCTCTTATCTGTTTCTTTGGCGTCAATTTTAACACGATATTCGTCTACTTTAATATTGTTCAATGTGGCTACTTCAACCTTTGGTAATTCTATAACTGAAATTGTATATTCAAGATCTTTTCCCTCTCCAAAAGATTTGAGATCAATTTTAGGTTGTCCAGCAGGTTTAATTTTTTTGTCTTCAAGTACTTTTGTTGTTGTGTCCTTAAGAACTTTATCTATTACTTCTCCATAAATTGCTTTACCGAATTGCTTTTTTAAAATTTCAGTTGGAACCTTTCCGGGTCTAAATCCTTTTATTACTACATCTTTTTTTATTTCTTCATATTTTTTATCCAAATACCCGGTGATAGTTTTTTTATCGATAAAGACTTTGATATCTTTTTCTAAACCTTTTTTATTTTCAACTGTAACTTTCATAAATAATAATGGTAGGCGAGAAAGGACTCGAACCTTCACATGTTGCCATATTGGTTCCTAAGACCAACGCGTCTACCAATTCCGCCACTCGCCCACGATTATTGCAGTTTTATATATTATAGTTCTGGTTTGTCCAATTAGAATAATAGTGTAAATATCTAATATAATTAAAGTATGATTATTTCACCTTGTATAAGTATTTGCAAAACTGACCCTGTTACTGGATATTGTTATGGCTGCGCTAGAAGCGAAGAAGAAAAAAAATTGTGGAAAGAAAAAAGTACCAGTGATGAGTGGAAAAAAAATAATATAGAACAAATTCAAAAAAGAATGAATGGTTGGCAACTAGAAAGTTTTAAAGAATCTTATGAATTTAAAATTAAAAATGGTATTTCTTTATTTAAAAAAAAAAATCTAAATGAAAACAAGTAGTATTGTAGTTATTATTTATATAGTTGGTATAATAATTGGAGCTTTGTTTTTGGACATTTGGGGAGCTGAAACAAATATGAAAAAAAGCTTATTAGCTCTATCTTGGACCGCAATTTTTCTAATTGCACTATTTTATGCAGATAAAGATAAACAATAATATTAATCTCGAAAAACTAAATAAAACTATAATAAAATGTAATAAATGTTCTAGATTAGTTAAATTTAGAAAAAAAATTTCTAAAGAAAAAAGAAAACAGTTTATAAATCAAAAATATTGGGGAAAACCTATTACTGGGTTTGGAGATGTAAGAGGAAAAATGTTGTTTGTAGGTTTGGCGCCCGCAGCTCACGGTGGAACAAGAACCGGAAGAGTGTTTACAGGAGATAAATCATCAGATTTTTTATATAAATGCTTGTACAAAGCCAAAATTTCTAATCAAAGTAACTCCGATCATAGAAACGATGGTTTAAAATTAAATAATGCATATATAACTGCTGCTTTAAAATGTGTGCCTCCTGGAGATAAACCATTAAAAAATGAATTAAATAATTGCTTTAGTTTCTTTAAACAGGAAATTAACAATTTAAAAAATTTAAAAGTCATAATAGCATTGGGCAAAATTGCTTTTGATGCATGTGTTTATTTTTATAAAACAAATTATAATTTTTCAGAAAAAGTAAAATTTGGTCATGATGTATCTTACACTTTGCCCAATAATATTCTGCTGGTAGGATGTTATCATCCAAGTCCAAGAAATGTAAATACAGGAAGAATTAATGAAAAAAAAATGACTCTTCTATTTAAAAAAATATTAAAACTAATTTAGATTAAATTTATGAAAGTTTATATAATTTGGCTTGTAGGTGTAGTTCTTTGGAACTATGGTTATCCTTCAGCAACTCCATTGGAAGATGTGCTAGCCGCAATTGTACTCTCTTTTGTAAGTTTTGGTTTAAAAAAATATTTAAAACTTTAATTATTCAGAAGAAAAAAAGATATTTTGATAATATGATATTGCTTTGATATCAGTTTGATCTGTATCAGTCATTATAGCAATACCGTTTAACGTATCTACATCTAAATCATGTAATTTTTTAAAATGTTCTTTTACATTTGCTTTTACAGTAACCCATTCATTTAAATTTTCTTGAGTTGTTGATAAAACATAATCTATTGAACTTTTTGTATATGGACTTCTCCAAAATTCATTAACTGGATAGTTGCTTGAAAAAACATAATTAATTGCTTTATTAGATAAAGCGGTCAGACCGGTTTTCTTAACTACAAATACCCTTGCTGCATAATCATGGCCCTTTTTACTTTTTTCGTCAATTCCTTTAAGATCTTTTTCAACTTTCCATGAAATATTGATAAATGGAGTTTTGTCTAAATTAATCTGAACTTCTTTTCCTAGACCTGATCCCACTCCTTTTGCTTCAGCTTTAATGTAGTTTCCATTATCATTTGATCCTAATGTATAAGTTGTGTTTTTCTTAACTTTTCTTACTTTTAAGTTTTTAAATTCATTTTCAGTAAATTCAAAAACCTTAACTTGTTCGGATAAAGCTAAATTGATAAGTATAAAAAACAAAATTGTAGTTTTTATTAAAATACGGGTCATGATTAATTCATCAAGGAATTAAAATTATTTTAGGAGCTGCACATGTTCCATCATGAATTTGTTTAAAAGCATCAGCGCCTTTACTCATTTCTCTATATTCTATCCAACCTAAGTCTCCAACTTGATTTTTAGATAATATATTAAGGGTATTTTCAAAATCTTTGTTAGTATAACAGTAAGTTCCTATGAAAGTTATCTCTTGAAGTGTTGTTTTTCGAAAATCAAAAATACCGCTTGGTTGAGTCAATCCAATGTGAATTATTGTTCCCCCTGGTTTTACAAGTTTAATTGCTGTTTGTCTTGTTATTTCAGATCCAACTGAGTCAATTACTATTTCGAAAGAATTTTCATTAAGTTTTGAAACTTTTGGATTAATACAGTTTGATTTTAAATTTTCTGAACATACTTTCAATCTTTTTTCATTAGGTTCAGATAAATAAACTTCTCCACATTTTTTTATTTTCTCTAATAACAGAGCGCATAATAAACCAATGGCTCCTCCTCCAATAACTACAGCTCTGCAATCACTAAATGGTTTTTTTATAATATTTTCTCCTAATTCAACAGCATGCAAAGCTACTGCCGTTGGTTCAGCAATTGCGGCTTTATTTATTTCAAGATCTTTTGGTAGCTCATATATATTTTTATCTGGAACTAAAACTTTTTCTGCAAAACCACCTTGTCTTTCTATAGGTCTATTCATTCCCAAAAGAACTCTTTTGCTGCAAAGATGTTCTTTTCCCGAACTACAATAATCACAATCACCACAAGTTATTAATGGATTTAAAACAACTTTTTTTCCCTTTTCAGAACCTTCTTCAATTATGCCGCTAACTTCATGCCCTAAAATTAAAGGTGGAATTCTTCTTTCATCTTTTCCATGGTAAGCATGCATATCGGAACCACAAATACCTGAGGCAGATACTTTAATTATACTTTCTCCATTAGATAAAGTGGGATCACCGAAATCTTTATATTCTATCTTTTCTGTTCCAGTATAAACTAGTGCTTTCATTTTTTTAAAACTCTCCCTGCGACATTTTTCAATTTTTCAATTGTTTTACTAGTTCTTTTTTTTGGATCTGTAATAATTGCAACATCTAGGCAATTATTAGTAGGATCGTTTGGATCAATAAAATTTTCATAACTCATTATTAAATTTTTTATCATATTTTTTGCTTTTTCTGCATTTGAAAGTAAAACTTTTATAACAGATTGAACATCAACGTTCTCGTGTTCTGGATGCCAACAATCGTAATCTGTAACCATAGATACGGATGCATATCTAATTTCTGCTTCTCTTGCTAGCTTAGCTTCAGGCATATTTGTCATGCCAATTACATCAGCTTTCCAAGATCTATATAAATTTGATTCTGCTAGCGTAGAAAATTGAGGCCCTTCCATAACAATATATGTTCCTCCTCTCTGATAATTAATTTTTTCTCTTTTTATGGAATCTTCACATGCATCCATAAGACCTTTCGATGTAGGATGGGCCATGGAAACATGTGCAACTATTTCATCATCAAAAAAAGATTTATTTCTTGCGAAAGTTCTGTCTATGAATTGATCAACTATTACAAATGTACCGGGTGATAAATTGTCTTTTAAAGATCCAACTGCAGAAACAGATACAATATCAGTCACACCAAGTTGTTTAAGAGCATCAATATTTGCTCTAAAATTTATTTTTGATGGGCTAATAAAATGTCCTTTTCCATGTCTTGGTAAAAAAAATACTTCTTTATTTTCATAATTTGTTTTTAGAATTTGATCAGATGGTTTTCCCCAAGGTGTAATGATGTCTAAAAATTCACGATTTTTAAAGTCTTCAATATCATATAAACCGCTACCACCAATTATTGCCAACTTATTGTTTGCCATATAAGAAAAAATATCTATGTATATATAAACAAAGATTAATGAATATAAAAGATTATATAAGATCTATACCTGATTACCCTAAAAAAGGCATTTTATTTAGGGATATTACAACCTTAATAAAAAATGAAAAAGCGTTCGCATACACAATTGAGGAGATTATTTCTAGAAGTAAAAAATTTAAATTTGATAAAGTTGCCGCTATAGAATCAAGAGGCTTTGTATTTGCTTCTGCTGTTGCATATTTATTAAAAAAACCTTTCATACTATTAAGAAAAAAAAATAAACTTCCTGCTGAAACACATTCTATTGACTTCGATTTAGAATATGGAAAAGCAACAATGGAAATACATAAAGACTCAATAAATAAAAATGAATCAGTCTTGTTAATAGATGATCTTATTGCCACAGGAGGTACAGCTCATGCTGCGGCAAAATTAGTTGAAGTTTCAAAAGGAAATGTTGCTGCTTTTATTTTTGTAATAAATCTTTTTGATTTAGAAGGTTCAAACTCTCTTGTAAAAAAAGGTTATAAAGTAGAAAATCTAGTTGATTTTCCTGGGCATTAACTATTTAATCTAAACCAAGATTTTTTTCCTAATACAGAATTTATAATGCCCGATATTCTCATTTGGTATACTTTTCTTTTAGCAGTTTTAAATAATATTAAATAAATAAAATATTTGAAGAGCGCTGATAAAAAATTTGGTGAGATTTTAAATATAGCTTTAGAAAATCCAAAATGTTTTTTATTATAATAGAATTTTGACCACATCCAGTGCCAGTTCCTAAGGTATTCAAATTCATTAAAAGGAATTTCAGAAGATGATGCCGCTAGATGATCTATTAATGAATTTTTTATAATGTAAATATTTTCATTATTTTTTTTAACTCTTAAACAAATATCATTATTTTCTAAATAAAGAAAAAAATTTTCATCAAAAAAATTTTTATCAGGAAATTTTTCAATATTTATTAACATAGAAAAACCATCTATGTGATCAACTGATAATACATCTTCACTTGGATTTGAATAATTGTTATAAATTAAATAATTAGGTAATTCTGGTTTGCTGTTAATAGGAGATAATATTGCAAAATCATTAATTGTTTTTACTGAATTAATAAGTTGGTTTAAAGTATTGTCTCTTAATTTGACATCCGGATTAAGTATAAAAGCAAATTTTGTAGTACATTTTTTAAGTCCTATGTTGTTAGAAGCTCCCATTCCAATATTTTCTGACAGTATCACCTCAATATTGTCATAATTTTTTTCTATTTGGTTTTTTAAATTAATATTATTTGAATTTTCTATGATAATTTTAAATGAATCTTTTGGAAGTGTATTTAGACAATCATTTATAACTTTATCGCTTTTAAAAGTCACTATTATAAAAGTTATGTCTTTTGTATTTAGATTCATTAATACTAATAAGTATACTTAAACACTATATTATTGTAAAAAAAATAATGAAGAAAATAGTAGTAACAGGTGGCCTGGGTTTTATTGGAAGCAATCTTATTAAACATCTTTTAAACCAAAGGTTCTATGTGATTAATATTGATAAAGTCTCATATTCTTCAAATTTTTATAATGTGAAAGAATTTTTGAAAAATAAAAATTACAAATTTATTAAGTGTAATTTAAAAAATAAAAAAAAAATTTTTAATATTCTAAAAAAATATAAGCCGATTGGAATATTTAATTTAGCTGCAGAGACTCATGTTGATAGATCAATAGATAGCCCAAAAAATTTTATAGACAGTAATATAGTTGGAACATTTTCACTCCTAGAAAGTTTTAAAAAATATATTTTAACGAATAAAAATTCTAAATTAATCCATGTTTCTACAGATGAGGTCTACGGTGATGTAAAAAATGGAAGATCTGTAGAAAGCGACTCTTACAATCCAAGTTCTCCTTATGCGGCTTCCAAAGCTTCTTCTGATCACTTAGTTAATTCATACATTAAAACTTTTAACATACCGGCAATAGTTACAAATTGCTCAAATAAT
>CACAMG010000008.1 GCA_902533585.1 uncultured Pelagibacteraceae bacterium | reverse complement strand
TTCCTGGACCCTTAACAAAAGGTATATATGGAAAAGCCATGGAAAAAAAAATTTGGAATTTAAAAACTATAAATATTAGAGATTATGCTGCTGACAAACATAAAACAGTGGATGATACACCTTTTGGAGGAGGATCTGGAATGCTTATAAAGCCAGATGTAATATCTAAATCTTTAGATGAAAATGTAAATCCAAGTGAAAAAGTTTATTATTTAACTCCAAAAGGAAAATTATTTAATCAATCTCTAGCCAAAGAGCTGTCTAAAGAAAAATCTTTAAATTTAATTTGTGGCCATTTTGAAGGAGTAGATCAAAGAGTAATTGACTCTAGAAATATACAGGAGCTTAGTATTGGTGACTTTGTTTTATCTGGAGGTGAAGTTGCTGCATATGTAATCTTAGATAGTATATTAAGAATTTTGCCAGGAGTTGTTGGAAATGAAAATTCAATAACAGAAGAAAGTTTTGAAAATGGTTTATTAGAGTATCCACAATATACAAAGCCACAAATTTGGGAGAAAAAAGGAGTACCTGATGTACTATTATCAGGAGATCATGCTAAAATTAAAGACTGGCGTTTATCTCAATCTGAGGCTATAACACGCGACCGAAGGCCAGATATGTGGCAAAAATACAATAAAAAGAATTAACTTGATAAACATAGAAATGAAAACAATAGAAGAAATTAATAAAGCTAGCGTAAATAAAATAGCATCAGAAAAAAAATTACCAGAGTTTTTTGCAGGAGATATAATAAAAGTGGGTGTTAGGATTACCGAGGGCAAAAGAGATAGAATTCAATATTTTGAGGGCGTTTGTATAGCAAAGAAAAATAGAGATTTAAATTCTTCTTTTACTGTTAGAAAAATATCGTTCGGAGAAGGAGTTGAAAGAACTTTTGCTCTTTATAGTCCAATAGTAAATTCAATAAAAGTAATAAGATCAGGAAAAGTTAGAAGAGCTAAGTTATATTATTTAAGAGACAGAACAGGAAAATCGGCGAGAATTGTAGAAAAAATTAAAAAGAAAATTGGTATTGATGTTGAAGTTAAATCAGAACAAATAAATAATGAAGATGTTACATCTAATATTGAAAAAAAAGCCGAAGCTCCAAAAGCAGAAGAGAAAAAAGCTGAAACTCCAAAAGCAGAAGTTAAAAAAGCAGAAGTTAAAAAGGAAAAAAAAATAAAAACAAAAGATTCAGAAAAGAAAAAATAATTTTTTTCTAAATGCCTCAAACAATCTATGATAAAATTTGGACTGACCATCTTGTTCATCAGCAAGAAGATGGCACTTCTCTGTTATTTGTAGATAGACATTTAATTCATGAAGTTACTAGTCCTCAAGCTTTTGAAGGATTAAGAAATTCAAAAAGAAAAGTAAGACAACCTAAATTAACTTTAGCTGTAGCTGACCACAATGTCCCAACTACTGATAGATCAAAAGGTATTTCTGATAAAGAATCAAAAATTCAAGTAGATACGTTAGATTCTAATTGTAAAGAATTTGAAATTCAATTATTTGGAATGAATGACAAAAGACAAGGTATAGTTCATATTATTGGGCCTGAACAAGGTTTTACACAACCTGGCAATATAATTGTATGTGGTGATAGTCATACAGCAACGCACGGAGCATTTGGAGCGTTAGCATTCGGAATTGGAACATCTGAAGTTGAGCATGTTTTAGCCACTCAAACTTTAGTTCAAAAAAAATCAAAAAATTTTAGGATAAATGTTAATGGTGAATTACCAGTTGGTGTAACTTCAAAAGATGTAATTTTACAAATAATAGGCAAGATAGGAACAGCCGGAGGAACAGGTTATGTTATTGAATATTCAGGAAATTTAATTTCATCTCTTAGCGTTGAACAGAGAATGACAATCTGCAATATGACAATTGAAGGTGGAGCTAGAGCAGGATTGATTCAACCAGATAAAAAAATATTTGATTATTTAAAAAATAAACCAATGTCACCAAAAGGCAATAATTGGGATAAGGCTTTAGAGTATTGGAATAACCTTAAATCAGATAATGATGCTAATTTTGATAAAGAAATTAGTTTGGAAGGGGGACAAATAAAACCAATGGTAACATGGGGAACTTCACCACAAGACGTAGTCACAATCGATGGAAAAGTTCCTAATCCTGAAAAAGAAAATGATGTAGATAAAAAAAATTCAATTGAAAGATCATTAAAATATATGGGACTAAGACCAAACACCTTAGTTAAGGATATAAAAATCGATAAAGTTTTTATAGGCAGTTGCACAAATGGAAGAATTGAAGATTTAAGAGAGGCAGCAAAGATTTTAAAAGATAAAAAAATTGCTAACCACGTAAGCGCTATTATAGTTCCAGGTTCTGGCCTAGTTAAGGAGCAGGCTGAACAAGAAGGATTAGATAAAATATTTAAAAATTCAGGCTTTGAATGGAGAGAACCTGGTTGTTCAATGTGTCTTGCTATGAATGCCGACAAGTTAAAGCCCGAAGAAAGATGTGCATCTACATCAAATAGAAATTTTGAAGGACGTCAGGGCAGAGGTGGAAGAACACATTTAGTTAGTCCGGCAATGGCCGCTGCCGCTGCAATATCAGGAAACTTGGATGATGTAAGAAAGTATCAAAATTAAATGAAAAAATTTACTACACTAAAAAGTATCCCAGCTTATTTACCAATTGTAAATATAGATACAGATATGATAATTCCTAAACAGTTTTTAAAAACTATAAAAAGAACTGGATTAGGAAAAAATCTTTTTTTTGAGATGAGATATGATGATGAAGGTAAAGAAATTAGTGATTTTGTACTAAATCAAGAACCGTATAATAAATCAAAAATTTTAGTTGCTGGTAAAAATTTTGGTTGTGGATCTTCAAGAGAACATGCTCCATGGGCTCTTTTAGATTTTGGAATTACCTGTGTTATTAGTTCTAGCTTTGCAGACATATTTTATAATAATTGCTTTAAAAATGGAATTTTACCAGTAAAAATTTCTGATGAAGAAATAAAAGATATTTTAGATTATTCAAATAGAAAAGAAGAAATATTAATTAATCTACAGGACCAAAAAATTATTTTTGGTAATAAAGAAATTAAATTTGAAGTAGATGCATTTAAAAAAAAATGCTTGATCGAAGGTTTAGACGATATAGCATTATCTTTAGAAAAGTCAGATAAAATAACTTCATATGAAAATAAAATGAGATTAGAAAAACCTTGGATTTTTAATGATTAAAGTAAAAAAAAGAAAATTTTTATTATTGCCTGGAGATGGAATAGGTCCGGAAGTTGTGGGTGAGGTAAAAAAAATTATTAAATGGTTTAATTCTAAAAAGTCTTTAGATTTTGAAATTGATGAAGATTTAGCAGGCGGCGCTTCATATGACAAACATGGAACACCAATTACAGACGAAGTTTTTTACAAAGCTTTAGAATGTGAGGCTGTTATTCTTGGTGCAGTTGGTGGTCCAAAATGGGATAACCTTGAATTTTCTAAAAAACCAGAAAGAGCATTATTAAAGTTGAGAAAAGAATTAAAATTATTTGCAAACTTAAGACCTGCTATATGTTTCAAACAATTGGTTGATGCTTCAACGCTTAAACCAGAAATAGTATCTGGTTTAGACATTATGATTGTTAGGGAACTAACAGGAGGGATTTATTTTGGCGAACCAAGAGGAATAAAGCCCATTGATAATGGTGAGAGAAAAGGAATTAATACACATGCTTATACTTCAAGTGAAATAGAGAGGGTTGCACGTGTCGCTTTTGACTTAGCAAAAAAAAGAAAAAATAAAGTTACTTCATGTGAAAAATCAAATGTTATGGAGGCGGGCCAACTTTGGAAAGAAGAAGTACAACTTTTGCATGACAAAGAGTATGCTGAGGTAGAATTAAATCATATGCTTGCTGACAATTGTGCAATGCAATTATTAAGAAATCCAAAGCAATTTGATGTAATTGTTACAGATAATTTATTTGGTGACATGTTATCTGATGAAGCGTCAATGTTAACTGGTTCTTTAGGCTTATTACCATCTGCATCTTTAGGAGCAAAAAATAAAGATGGAGAAATGAGAGCTATGTATGAACCTATTCATGGTTCGGCACCTGATATAGCAGGAAAAGGTCTTGCAAATCCAATTGCTACAATTTTAAGTTTTGCTATGGCTTTAAAATACTCTTTAGATTTGGACAAAGAATCCGAGATACTAGAAAAAGCTGTGCAGGAGGTTTTAGATGAGGGTCTTAGAACTAAAGATATTTTATCAAAAGGAACCAAAGAGGTATCCACAACACAAATGGGGGATGCTATTATTTCAAAATTGAAATAATTATTTAATTATCCTAAGATATCAACATGCCAACTTATTCTGCTCCCTTAGAGGATATGATGTTTCTTTATGAAAATTTAAGAAACAACAAGCATTACAATGAACTAGAAAAATATAAAGATATAACATCTGATTTAGTAAAAAATATTTTAGATGAGGCTGCAAAAATTAATCAAAATATTATTCTTCCGTTAGCTAAAGTTGGCGATGAAAATCCAACTATTTTAGAAAACGGCATTGTTAGAACACCTCCAGGTTACAAAGAAGCTTATAGTAAATTTATTGAAGATGGATGGCAATCTTTATCTTGTGACCCTAAGTATGGTGGGCAAGGAATGCCAAAAACAGTTAGCGCTTTTTTTGATGAAATGTTATCTTCCTCAAGTCTTGCTTTTAAACTTTATACGGAACTAAGTATAGGTGCATATAATTGTATACATCGTCATGCATCAGATTCTATAAAAGATAAATTTTTACCAAAAATGGTTGAAGGAAAGTGGAGTGGCACAATGTGCTTAACAGAACCAGTGTGTGGAACTGACTTAGGTTTATTGAAAACAAAAGCAACAGAGCAATCTGACGGAACTTTTAAGTTAAGTGGACAAAAAATATTTATTACATCAGGAGATCACGATCTTACTGAAAATATTATTCATTTAGTCATCGCAAGAGCTTCTGACTCACCTCCAGGCACCAAAGGAATAAGTTTATTCTTAGTTCCTAAGTTTATTGTCAAAGAAGACGGATCTATCGGACAACGAAATGGAGTATCCACAGGTTCTATAGAAAGTAAAATGGGAATAAAAGGATCTGCAACTTGTGTATTGAATTTTGATAACTCAATTGGATATATGATTGGACCAAAAAACAAAGGATTAAACTCGATGTTTACTATGATGAATTTGGAAAGAATAGTTGTTGGAATCCAAGGACTAGGAATTTCTGAAATTGCCTATCAAAATTCTTTAAATTATTCAAAAGAAAGAAAACAAGGAAAAAGTAATAATAGCAAATTCAATAATGGTGCAGATTTAATAATAGAGCATGCTGATATTAGAAAATCACTATTAAATATGAAATCAATTATAGAAGGAGAGAGAGCCCTATGTTTTTGGCTGTCACAGCAAACAGAAGTAAGTCTTCATCATAAAGATGAAAAAACTAGACAAGAAGCTTCTGACTTTGTTTCTTTACTAACGCCAGTTGTTAAATCTCTTTTTACTGATATGGGCATGGAAATTACTAGTGACGCTATGCAAATATTTGGAGGATATGGATATACTAAAGATCAAGGGATTGAACAGCTATACAGAGACAATAGAATAACCCCTATTTATGAAGGCACAAACTCTGTTCAAGCTATTGATTTAGTATTTAGAAAGTTAGTAAATAAAAATGGAAACATAATAGACAAATATATTTCTTTAATAAAAAAAGAGACAATAATAAATGAGCCTAAAATTAAACCGTTTATTGAAAAACTTAATAAAAATATAGAAATATTAGTAAAATTTACCGAATGGATAAATGAAAAAATGAAAAATTCAAAAGATGATGTTAGTGCGGCATGTAATGATTATTTAAAGGTACTTGGTTTAATAGCTATTGCTTATTCATGGGTTAAAGTTTTAGAAGTCAGTTTTAAAGATTACGAAAAAAATAAAAAATTTTATGAAGAAAAAATTCAAACAGCCAATTTTTTCTTTAATAGAGTTCTTCCAAGAATAGAAAGTTATTATTTGACTGCAACTAGTGGAAGTAAGTATATTATGGACTTTAAATTTAGTTAGTATGAGCCATTACGATAAAAATTTAGACAAGAATAAAGCGAATTTTGTTCCGTTAACACCTCTGTCTTTTTTACAAAGAGCAAAAGATATTTATCCCAATTACGAGGCGGTAGTTTATGAAGATAGGAAATATACATGGAGCGAGGTCTATAAAAGATGTGTTAAATTTGCAAGTGCATTAGAAAAGATTGGTATTAATAAAGGAGATACTGTTTCATTTTTAGCATTTAATACCCCTGAAATTTTCGAAGCTCATTATTCTGTTCCTATGACTGGCGGCGTATTAAATACAATTAATATTAGATTAGATGCCAAAACTATTGGCTATATCTTAGACCATAGTGAAGCAAAAGTGCTAGTAGTTGATAGACAGCTTCATGTGGAAGTTAAAAAAGCATTAAGTACAATAAAAAGAAAAATTATTGTTATAGATATAAATGATAAATTTGCAGATCAATCTAAATTAGAAAAAATTGGTGATTTAGAGTATGAAGAATTTTTAAGTACAGGCGATGAAAATTATCTTTGGAAAATGCCAGAAGATGAGTGGCAAGCTATTTCATTAAGTTATACTTCAGGAACAACTGGAAATCCAAAGGGAGTTGTTTATCATCACAGAGGATCCTATTTAATGTCAACTGGAAGCGCAGCAGCTTGGAATATGCCTAATAGATTAAATTTTTTAACTATCGTACCAATGTTTCATTGTAATGGTTGGTGTTATCCTTGGACTGTTCCCATGCTAAATGGAAGAACAATTTGTATGCGAAGTATTGATATAAAGAAAATTTTTGAACTAATCGATAAACATAGCATAACTCATTTTGGTGGTGCACCAATTGTACTCAATATGATTACAGGTGCACCTGAAACTGATCGCAAGAAATTAAAGCAAAAAGTTTATGTGTTAACTGCTGGAGCTCCACCACCAAGTATTATTTTTAAAAAAATGAAAAGTCTTGGTTTTGAAGTAATGCATGTTTATGGTCTAACCGAAACTTATGGGCATGTAACACAATGTGCATGGAATGAAGCATGGAATGAATTAGAAGAAGAAAAACAAAATGAGATTAAGGCTAGACAGGGCGTAAGATATCCTAATACAGAAGGGGTAACAATTATGAATCCTGAAACTATGAAAGAAGTCCCAAGAGATGGAAAAACAATTGGAGAAATAATGATTAGAGGAAATGTGGTAATGAAAGGTTACTTTAAAGACAAAGATGCTACTGAAAAAGCAATGGAAGGAGGATGGTTTCATACAGGCGATCTAGCTGTAATGAATCCTGATGGTTATGTAAAAATTCAAGACAGGTCTAAAGATATAATTATTTCTGGTGGGGAAAATATATCGTCAATTGAAATAGAAAATACATTAGCAAAGCACCCTTCCGTATCTATAGCTGCAGTAGTAGCAAAACCTGATGAAAAATGGGGTGAGGTACCTTGTGCATTTATTGAAGTAATTAAAGATAAACCAGTTACAGAGAAAGAGTTGATTAGTTTCTGTAAAGAATCTTTGGCTAATTTTAAAGTTCCAAAAAAAATAGAATTTTGTGAATTGCCAAAAACTTCAACAGGTAAAATCCAAAAATTTGAACTAAGAAAAAAGGCTAAGGAGCTACACTGAATCTAAACGTTAATGAGAAGAACGTGTTCGTCTCTACGAGCGGCATGGAAATTGATAATAAAAAATCTACTATACTATTAATGCATGGTAGCGGATTAACCCATATAGTTTGGTCTTTACATGAACAATTTTACGCTTCTCTTGGTTTTAATGTTTTGTCAGTTGATCTTCCAGGGCATGGAAGTTCTGACGGACCGGCACTTAAATCAATTCAAGAAATTTCAGACTGGGTAAAGCTACTAATGAAAAAAATTAAAATTTCAAAAATTATAATCATAGGACATTCGCAAGGATGTCTTGTAGGCATTGATTTTGCATCACGATATCCAGATTTAATATCTAACTTAGTTTTAGTTGCTGGTTCTTACAAACTACCTGTAAATCAGGACCTTATTGATTTGGCTGAAGCCGGAGATGAAAAAGCAATTCTACTTATGATGAAGTGGGGTTATGAAGGCTCAAAAGCATTTATTGGAGGAAATCCAGTTAAAAAAATAATTAATTCTACTAGAGAAATAAGAGAAATTTTAGCAGTGGATTTAAATGCTTGTAACAATTACAAAGACGGCAAAGAATCTTTAGAAAAAATTAATTGTCCAACATTATGTATATTTGGAGATCTAGATAAAATGGTACCATTGGAAGTAGGAAATAAAATGGCAACTATGATAAAAAATTCGGAAAAAAAAATAATTAAAGATTGTGGACATATGATTATTTTTGAGAAAGCCTTTGAAATGAGAAGACTTGTTAAAGAATTTTTAAAAAAATAATAAAATGAAAAATTATTTTGTTGCAAAATCAAGAAGAGTTAGAAGCACGCCTTACACTTCAAGAATTGAAAATCAGGGTGTAACTTCTTATTCTGTTTATAATCATATGCTTTTGCCTGCTGCATTTGGATCTTTAGAGGATTCTTATCATCATTTAAAAAAACACGTACAAGTTTGGGATGTTGCTGGTGAAAGACAGGTTGAAATTTTAGGAAAAGACTCCGCAAAATTAGTTCAATTAATGACCTGTAGGGATCTTTCAAAATCTAAAGTAGGAAGATGTTATTATTGTCCAATTATTGATGATAAAGCTGGATTGATTAATGATCCAGTAATTTTAAAATTAGATGAAGATCGCTGGTGGGTATCTATAGCGGATTCAGATGTAATATTATTTGCAAAAGGTTTGTCAATTGGAAGAAATTTTGATGTTAAAATATTTGAGCCTAATGTTGATATATTAGCGGTACAAGGTCCAAAATCTTTCAAGCTTATGGAAAATATATTTGGAAAAAAAATTACTGAAATGAAATTTTTTGGTTTTGAATATTTTGAATTTGCTGGAGCAAAACACTTAATTGCAAGGTCTGGCTGGTCAAAACAAGGAGGATTTGAAATTTATGTAGAAAATACAGAATCTGGACTAAGCTTGTATGATAAATTGTTTGAAGTTGGAAAAGAATTTAATGTTAAACCAGGATGTCCAAATTTAATTGAGAGAATTGAAAGTGCTTTACTATCATATGGTAATGATATGGATAATGATGATAATCCACTTGAGTGTGGATTAGATAAGTATGTAAATTTAGATACAAATATCAATTTTCTTGGAAAAGAAAAACTTAAAGAAATTAGAGAAAAAGGCATAACAAGAAAGTTAATGGGAGTAATAATTGAAGCAAAAAAAATAAATGTATCAAAATCAATCAATCTTATTAATGACAAAAATTTAAAAATTGGAGAACTAAGATCAGGAGTTTATTCACCACATTTTAAAAAAGTAATAGGAATTGCAATGTTGGATAAGCCTTATTATGAAGTTTCCCAAGCATTTAAAATATCAATAAATGGTGATGTTTTTGCGGGAAAAGTTTGCGATTTACCTTTCATTTAGTATAACTAAATCATCATGAATATAGCAATAGTAGGAGCAACAGGAAATGTTGGGAGAAAAATTATTGAAGTTTTAGAAAAAAAAAACTTTTCTATAGATAATTTGTATTTAGTTGCTTCATCTAAAAGTGCAGGATCAAAATTAAAATTCAAAGGTAAAGAAATTGAAATTGAAAATTTAGAAAATTTTAATTTTTCAAAGGCCAAAATTACTTTTTTTTCAGCAGGAGGAAAAATTTCTGAAAAATATGTTCCACTTGCAGCAAAACACTCAGTTGTTATAGATAATTCAAGTCATTTTAGAATGGATCCTGATGTCCCTTTAATTGTTCCTCAGGTTAATTCAAATGATTTAAAAAAAATAAAAAAAAATATAATTGCGAACCCAAACTGTTCAACAGCTCAACTTGTTATAATTTTAAAACCATTGCATGATTTATTTAATATTAAAAGAGTAGTCATTTCCACATATCAATCTACATCTGGGGGCGGAAAAGCTCCAATGGATGAATTAGTGGAGCAAACTAAATTATCATTAGAAAATAAAAAAATTAGTTCAAAAAATTTTACTAAACAAATCGCATTTAATGCAATTCCTCATATCGATGTATTCGTTGAAGATGGTTATACAAAAGAAGAAGTAAAAATGATTGATGAAACAAAAAAGATTTTAGATAAAAATATAGAATTAACAGCAACATGTGTAAGAATTTCAGTGATGGTTTCCCACGCAGAGTCATTAAATATTGAATTTGAAAAACCATTTACGTTAGAAAAAATTCGTGAAGCTTTAGATAATGCAGAAGGATGTAAAGTTATTGATGAAAGAAAAGATGGCGGATATATTACTCCTGTTGAAGCTGAAGGAAAAAATGAAACTTTTATTTCTAGAATTAGAAAAGATAATAGTAATAAAAATACAGTTAATCTTTGGTGCGTATCTGATAATTTGTTAAGAGGTGCTGCCTTAAATGCTGTAGAAATAGCTGAAGCATATATAAAAAACAAATAATGAAAGATAACAACCCCTTATCACCTCATATTCAAATTTATAATTGGCATATATCTTCGTTAGTTTCTATTTCGCATAGAATTACTGGAGTAATAAATATCATAGCTGTAATTTTAATTTTTTTTTGGATAGCATCTCTATTCTTAGGAACTGATAATTATAAAGTGGTTTTCTCATTTTTAAATTCTTATCTCGGAAAGTTTTTAATGATTGGAATTACATGGTCTTTTAGTTTTCAGATCTTGAGTGAGGTCAGACACTGGTTTTGGGATATGGGTTATGGTTTTGAATTAAAAACATCAAGAATTTCCGGTTTATTTGTTATTTTTGGATCTTTTTTATTATCAATAGTTATTTATTTATTTGGGAGAAATATATTTTAATGTTTAGCGCTACCAAAAAATGGGTTTTTCTAAAAGTTAGCTCAGTTGTATTAGTTCCATTAATGCTCTGGTTTATTTTATGCTTAGTATCCTTATATGATAAAAGTTATGAGCAAATAATATTTTTTTTTACAACGCAACCTACAAAGTTTTTATTTTCTCTTTTTATAATAGTATCTTTTTTCTATTCAGCATTGAGTATTAGTGAAATATTTGAGGATTATTTGCATAATGAAAAAATTAAAAATGTCGCAAATAAAATTTTATATATATCTGCTATAATAATGCCCATATTAACAATTACAATGTTAGTATTTTTAAGTTTATGAAGTCTTATAAAATTATTGACCACGAGTATGATGTAGTAGTTCTTGGCGCAGGAGGATCTGGACTAAGAGCAGCTGTAGGTTTAAGTGAGGCCGGCTTAAAAACTGCATGCATATCTAAAGTATTTCCTACAAGAAGTCATACTTCAGCTGCTCAGGGAGGAATTTCAGCAGCTTTGGGTAATATGGGCGAAGACGATTGGAGATGGCACATGTATGATACTGTTAAGGGATCAGATTGGTTAGGTGATCAAGATTGTATAGAATATTTATGCAAGGAAGCGCCAAGAGCTGTTTTAGAATTAGAAAAATATGGAGTTCCTTTTAGCCGAACCGAAGATGGAAAAATATACCAAAGACCTTTTGGTGGTATGACAAAAAATTATGGAAATGAGACTGTACAAAGAACTTGTGCGGCCGCAGATAGAACTGGTCATGCAATACTTCATACATTGTATGGTCAAGCTTTAAAACATAATACAGAATTTTTTATTGAGTACTTTGCACTTGATTTATTAATGAAAAATGGAGAGTGCAAAGGTTTGATTGCTTGGAATTTAAATGATGGAACAATTCACAGATTTAGAGCACATATTACAATTATAGCAACAGGTGGATATGGAAAGATTTATTATTCAGCTACATCCGCTCACACTTGTACAGGTGATGGCAATGCAATGATTTTAAGAGCAGGTTTACCTTTGCAAGATATGGAATTTGTTCAATTTCATCCAACAGGTATTTATGGTCATGGAACACTTATATCAGAAGGAGTTAGAGGAGAAGGTGGATTTTTATTAAATTCAAAAGGCGAAAGATTTATGGAAAGATATGCACCAAAAGCAAAAGACTTAGCTTCAAGAGATGTAGTTAGTAGATCTATAGCTTTAGAAATAAATGAAGGTAGAGGTGTAGGAAAAGAAAAAGATCATGTTCATTTACATTTAGATCATTTAGACCCTAATGTTATTGAAGAAAGACTTCCAGGAATATCGGAATCTTCAAAACTTTTTGCAAACGTTGATGTAACAAAAGAACCAATACCAGTAGTTCCAACTGTTCATTATAATATGGGAGGCATACCAACCAATTATAAGGCAGAAGTTCTTACAGTTAATGGATCTGATAAAATTGTACCAGGATTAATGGCTATTGGTGAAGCTGCATGTGTTTCAGTTCATGGTGCTAACAGACTTGGTTCAAACTCATTAATTGATCTTGTTGTTTTTGGAAGGGCTGCCGCAAAAAGAGCTGCAGAAATTCTAAAACCTGGAATGACACATGAAGAAATAGCAGAATCAGAAACAAGCAAGTGTTTAGAGAGATTTGATAAATTAAGGAATGGAAACGGGAAAAATAAAACATCAGAGTTGAGATTAGCTATGCAAAAAACGATGCAATCAAAATGTGCTGTCTTTAGAAATGAAAAGACTTTAAAAGAGGGAGTAGAACAAATAAGAGAAGCATTTACTGGAATGGAATCAATATCTGTTAAAGATAAATCCTTAATATTTAATACTGATTTAGTTGAAACACTTGAATTTGATAATTTAATTAGGCAGGCAATTACCACTATGGACTCTGCCTATCATAGAAAGGAAAGCAGAGGAGCACATGCAAGAGAAGATTATCCAAAAAGAGATGATAAAAATTTTATGCAACATACTTTATCTTGGTCTAATGGAGCAGAGACTAAGATTGATTATCGTCCAGTACACAGATCAACATTAACAAATGAAGTACAATATTTTCCACCTCAAGAAAGAGTTTACTAATGGTACAGATAAATTTACCTCAAAATTCTAAGATTCAAAAAGGAGAATATTATAAAGATAAAACTGGATCTAAAAATATTAGAAAAGTTAACATTTATAGATGGGATCCATCCACTAAAGAAAATCCTCGAATAGATACTTATGAAGTAGACATGGATAACTGTCCATCAAAAGTTTTAGATATATTAAATAAGATTAAAAATGAAATTGATCCTTCCCTTGCATATAGAAGATCATGTTCCCATGGAGTTTGTGGATCTTGTGCTATGAATATGGATGGAAAAAATGGTCTAGCGTGTACAAAATCTCATTCGGAAATTAAAGGTGATATAAATATTTATCCTTTGCCTCATTTAAAAGTATTAAAAGATTTAATTGGAGATTTAAGCATACTTTATAAACAATATGAGTCCATTGAACCTTGGTTAAAAACATCAAATATAAAGGAAGATAAAGAAAATATTCAGTCCAGACCAGATAGAGCAAAACTTGATGGACTTTATGAATGTATAATGTGTGCTTGCTGTTCAACATCATGTCCTAGTTATTGGTGGAATGGCGATAAATATTTAGGACCTGCAGTTTTACTTCAAGCATATAGATGGATAATGGATAGTCGAGATCAAGATAGAAAGGAAAGATTAAAAAAAGTTGCAGATGAATTAAAGCTTTATAGGTGCCATACAATAATGAATTGTACAAATGCATGCCCAAAGGGACTTAATCCAGCAAAAGCAATTGCATCTATAAAAAAAATGCTTGCAACAGGCTAATTACTTAATTAAATAATTTTATTCATGAAATTGATTGAACACTTTGTTAATGGAAAAATTACCTCCGGAAAATCTAATAGGACTGGAAAGATATTTAATCCAGCTACAGGATCACAAGAAGGAGAGGTAAAACTTGGATCTAAAGAAGATTTAAATACTGCTGTTGAAGTTGCAAAAAAAGCTTTTAATGAATGGTCGGCAAAACCACCAATTGCAAGAGCAAGAATTATTTTTAAGTATAAAGAACTTATAGAAAAACATTCTGATGAAATTACAAAAATGATAGTTTCAGAGCATGGCAAAGTCTATGAAGATGCCAAGGGATCATTAACAAGAGGTTTAGAAGTTGTGGAATTTGCATGTGGCATTCCCCAGATGCTTAAAGGTGAATTTACAGAAAATGTAGGAACAAACATAGATAGTTGGTCGATGCGGCAACCTCTTGGTGTTTGTGCGGGCATCACACCATTTAATTTTCCTGCAATGGTTCCCATGTGGATGTTTCCTATGGCTATTGCATGTGGAAATACATTTGTTTTAAAACCTTCCGAAAAAGATCCATCTTGTTCTTTACGTCTTGCAGAACTTTTTAGAGAAGCTGGTTTACCAGACGGTGTTTTTAATGTTGTCAATGGAGATAAAGAAGTTGTTGATGCTATTTTAACTAATAAAGATATCCAGGCAGTTAGTTTTGTAGGATCAACCCCAATTGCAAAATATATATACGAAAATGCAGCTAAAAATGAAAAAAGAGTTCAAGCATTAGGAGGAGCTAAAAACCATTGTGTAGTTATGCCCGATTGTGATTTAGATCAAGCTGTAAATGGCCTTATGGGAGCCGCATACGGTTCTGCAGGCGAAAGATGTATGGCTCAATCTGTAGCAGTAGCTGTTGGAAATATTGGAGACAAACTAGTTGCAAGCTTAGCAAAAAAAGTTGAAGCATTAAAAATAGGACCTGGTTTGGATAAAACTTCTGAAATGGGTCCTTTAGTTACTAAAGAACATTTAGAAAAAGTTAAAGGCTATGTAGACCTAGGAGTTAAAGAAGGAGCAAAATTAGTAGTAGATGGTAGAAATATTAAAATGCAAGGTTATGAAAATGGATTTTATATTGGAGGCTGTTTATTCGACCATGTTAAAAAAGATATGAGAATATATAAAGAAGAAATTTTTGGTCCAGTATTATCGGTTGTTAGAGCTAGAGATTTTGAAGAGGCAACTCAATTAATTAATGATCATGAATATGGTAATGGCACAAGTATTTATACAAGAGATGGAGATGTGGGTAGAACATTTGCAAATAAAATTAAAGTTGGCATGGTGGGAATAAATATTCCAATTCCTGTTCCTGTGGCATTTCATAGCTTTGGTGGCTGGAAAAGATCTCTTTTTGGAGATCAGCACATGCATGGTCCTGAAGGAGTAAGATTTTATACTAAACTTAAAACAGTTACTTCAAGATGGCCATCAGGAGTAAGATCAAATCCTGAATTTATCATGCCAACAATGAAATAATAATGAAAAAAATTTCTTTAATTGGAGCAGGACAAATCGGTGGAACTTTGGCTCATCTAATTGGAATAAAAGAATTAGCTGATGAAGTTGTAATGTTTGATGTAGCAGAAGGAATTGCTAAAGGGAAAGCGCTTGATATAGCTCAATCATCATCAGTAGATGGATTCAATGTGAAATTTTTTGGAACAAAAAATTATAAAGATATTAGAAATTCAAATGTAGTAATAATTACTGCTGGCGTTCCCAGGAAGCCTGGTATGAGCAGAGATGACTTGCTTAGTATAAACTTAAAAATTATCAAAGAAGTTGCCGAAGGTGTTAAAAAAAATTCACCTGAAGCATTTGTAATCTGTATAACTAATCCATTAGATGTTATGGTTATGGCTTTTCAAAAATATTCTGGATTGCCTGCTAAAAAAGTAGTTGGAATGGCGGGTATTTTGGATAGCTCAAGATTTAAATTATTTTTATCTTTAGAGTTAAATATTCCAGTTAAGTATATTAATGCAATGGTAATGGGTGGCCATGGAGATACTATGGTGCCTTTGCCAAGATTTACAAAAGTTTCGGGAAAACCATTGTTAGATTTGGTCAAAGAAGGGAAATTATCAACAAAAAAATTAGAAGAAATTAATCAAAGAACAAGAGATGGAGGAGCTGAGATAGTTAAATATTTAGAGAAAGGTTCAGCATTTTATGCGCCAGCAGCATCAGGTGTTGAGATGGCAGAAGCATATCTAAAAGATAAAAAAAAATTGCTTCCTTGTGCAGTTCAACTAAATGGAGAATATGGGGTTAAAAATATTTTTGCAGGCGTTCCCGTCATAATTGGTAAAGAAGGTGTAGAAAAAATAGAGGAAATAAGCTTAGATGAAAAAGAAAAATCTCAATTTATGCATTCAATAGATGCAGTTAAAAAATTATGGGAAGCCGCTTCTGCGATTGATAAAGAACTTTCTAAATAATAATGAATATTCACGAGTACCAAGCTAAACAAATTTTAAAAAAATATGGTGCATTAATACCCGAGGGAGTCTTTGCACTTTCAGTTGATGAATTAGTTGAAAAAGCAAAGTCATTAAATACGAAAAAACTAGTTTTAAAAGCACAGATCCATGCAGGCGGAAGAGGAAAAGCTGGAGGAGTAAAAATTTTGAATACAATAGAAGAATTGGGTGATGAGGCCAAAAAATTATTGGGTAAAAATTTGATAACACACCAAACAGGCTCACAAGGTAAAGAAGTTAAGAGACTTTATGTTGAAGAGTCTTCAGAAATTAGTAAAGAATTTTATCTTTCATGTTTAGTTGATAGAGCAAGCTCTAAGATTGCATTTATTTCAAGTGACCAAGGTGGAATAGATATTGAAGAAGTTGCAAAAAATAATCCAAAGAAAATTATTACTACTAAGATTAATTTAGTAGATAAAATATCAGATCAAGATTGTGAAAAAATTATTGAAATATTTGGTTTAGATTTAGATGTTAAAAAAAAAGCGATTAATTTAATTAAATCAATATACAAAATGTTTATAGATACAGATGCAAGTTTAGTTGAAATAAATCCATTAATTTTAACAAAAGATAATCAAATTGTTTGTTTAGATGCAAAAATGAATTTTGATGATAATGCATTATTTAGAAATCCGGAAATTTTAAATTTAAGAGATTTGAATGAAGAAGAAGAAACTGAAATAGAAGCAAGCAAACATGATTTGGCTTATATTAAGTTAGATGGAAACATCGGCTGCATGGTAAATGGAGCAGGTTTAGCAATGGCTACAATGGATATTATAAAACTTTATGGAGAGGAACCTGCAAACTTTTTAGATGTAGGAGGAGGAGCATCAAAAGAAAAAGTTTCAGCTGCTTTTAAAATAATTTTGTCCGATAAAAATGTTGAAGGAATTTTAATAAATATTTTTGGAGGAATAATGAGATGTGATATTTTAGCCCAAGGTGTTGTTGATGCTGCTAAAGAAATCAAAATTAATGTTCCGCTAGTTGTAAGACTAGCAGGAACTAATTTTAAAGAAGGTAAAAAAATATTAGACAATTCTGGTTTAAAAATTATTTCTGCATCGGATTTATCTGATGCAGCAAAAAAAATAGTTAAAGAAATAAGGTAATATGTCAGTATTAGTTAACAAAGATACTAAAGTTATTTGTCAAGGTTTTACCGGAGCCCATGGAACTTTTCATTCTGAACAAGCAATTAAATATGGAACAAACTTAGTTGGAGGTGTAACTCCAAAAAAAGGAGGTCAAAAACATTTAGACAGACCAGTTTTTGATACTGTAAAAGAAGCAAGAGAAGTTACAGGAGCAACAGCCACAATGATTTATGTTCCTGCAAAATTTGCTTCATCGGCAATTTTAGAAGCTGTAGAAGCTTCCATGGAACTTATAGTTTGTATTACAGAAGGAATACCTGTTTTAGACATGCTTAAGGTAAAAAAAGCCTTAGTTAATTCTAAGTCTAGATTAATAGGACCAAATTGTCCTGGAATAATAACCCCAGATGAATGCAAAATTGGAATTATGCCTGGGAATATTCACAAGAAAGGATCTGTGGGAATTGTTTCAAGATCAGGAACTCTTACCTATGAAGCAGTCGCCCAAACAACAGAAAATGGCCTTGGACAATCAACATGCATAGGAATTGGCGGGGATCCTATTAATGGTACAAGTTTTATTGATTGTTTAGATTTATTTTTAAAAGACAATGAAACTAAATCAATTTTAATGATAGGAGAAATTGGAGGAACTGCAGAAGAAGAAGCTTCAGATTTTATAAAGAATCATAAAACTAAAAAACCAATAGTTGGTTTTATTGCTGGTGTGACAGCTCCTCCAGGACGAAGAATGGGACATGCTGGAGCAATAATTTCAGGAGGAAAAGGAGGGGCAGAAGAAAAAATTAAAACAATGGAGGAGGCTGGAATTATCATTGCTAAATCACCTGCTGAAATCGGAAAAACCCTTTTTAACAAATTGTCACTTTAAAATTTTCTTTAAGAGATTATAATATCTTAAAAAATTAATGTCTTCTTCAAAAAATATTGAAATTGCAAAAACGTCTTTCCTAAGCAAATCTAATAGTTCATTTATTGAAACAATGTATCTAAGATTTCTTGAACATGACCCCACTTTACCAGTTAGTTGGCGAAATTATTTTGAAACTTTAAATGAAGAAACAGACATAGTTATAAAGGAAATTGAAGGCCCTACTTGGAAACCAAATAAAAAAAAAATAAGTATCAAGGATAGTAGTGAATTAAAAGATGATGCAAATATTAATTTAAAGAATAACGATGTTGATATTGAAAAAGAGAAATCAAATACAGTAAAAGCAATAGCTTTAATTAGAGCTTATAGAATAAGAGGACATTTAATAGCAAACTTAGATCCTCTTGGGATGATGGAAAGGAAATATCTTCATGAATTACATCCCTCCGATCATGGTTTCAAAAAAGAGGAGTATGATAAAAAAATCTACTTACATTCTTACATGGATAAAGGGTACGCTTCCATAAATGAAATAATTGGTTTTTTAAAAAAAATATATTGTTCAACTATAGGAGTTGAATACATGCATATTTCTGATCCTGTAGAAAAGAAATGGTTCAGAGACCGTATGGAAAAAGAGGAAAATCAAATAAATTTTACAAAGAATGGAAAAAAAGCAATTTTAAATAAAATAATCCAGGCTGAAGGTTTTGAAAAATTTTTAGCTCTTAAATTTGTTGGAACAAAAAGGTTTGGTTTAGATGGAGCAGAATCTTTAATACCTGCGCTAGAGCAAATAATCAAAAGAGGTGGTCAGTTAGGAGTAAAAGAAATAAAAATTGGCATGCCTCATAGAGGAAGATTAAATGTATTAGCAAACGTCCTACAAAAATCTTACAAAAGAATTTTTAATGAATTCGCAGGCGAATTTAGCAATATGTCTTCTGATTCAACAGGAGATGTTAAATATCATTTAGGGGCATCATCAAATAGAATTTTTGATGATATTCCGGTTCATATAAGCCTAACTGACAATCCTTCCCACTTAGAAGCTGTAGATCCTGTAGTGTTAGGACAAACAAGGGCTAAACAATATTTCCATGGGGACATTAAAAGAAACAAAGTAATTCCTATTTTAATTCATGGTGATGCCGCTTTTGCAGGACAAGGTGTTGTTGCAGAATGTTTTGCAATGTCAGGATTACCAGGACATAATACCGGAGGAACAATTCATATTATTGTTAACAATCAAATTGGTTTCACAACAAGTCCGAGATTTGCTAGATCAAGTCCATATCCTTCAGATTTAGGGAAAACAGTTGAGTCTCCAATTTTGCATTGTAATGGAGATGATCCCGAAGCTGTTGTTCATTGTGCTAAAATTGCAATTGAGTTTAGGCAAAAATTTAATAAAGACGTTGTTATAGATATGATTTGTTACCGAAGATTTGGACATAATGAGGGAGATGAACCGTCATTTACCCAACCATTAATGTATAAAAAAATTAGACAACATCCAACAACTGTAAATGTTTATGGGGAAAAATTAATTAAAGAAAAAGTTATTACAAAAGAAGAATTTGTTGCAATGAATAGTGATTTTAAAAATCTTCTTGGCGCTCAATTTAAAGATGCAAAAAATTATAAGCCTAAAATTGAATGGTATGAAGGTACGTGGTCTAGATACAAGCCAGAGAAAGGCAAAGATAAAAGAGGAAAAAGTGGAGTAGATTTAAATAAGCTTCTAGAAATTTCTAATAAAATTAGCAGCATTCCACAAAATATTAATATTCACAAAACCATTTCTAAAGTATTGGAATTAAGAAAGCAGTCAGTTATTAAAAAAAATGGCATAGATTGGTCAACTGCTGAGTCATTGGCTTTTGCCTCTCTTTTAGAAGAAGGTTATCCTGTAAGATTGGTAGGTCAAGATACAGGAAGAGGCACTTTTAGCCAAAGACACTCAGTTTTAAGGAATCAATTAGATAACTCTAGATACATCCCATTAAACAATATTTCAAAAAAACAAAAAAAGTTTGAAGTTGTTGATAGTTTACTTTCAGAACTTGCTGTATTGGGATTTGAATATGGTTATAGCTTGGTTGAACCTGGAACATTAACTATCTGGGAAGCTCAATTTGGTGACTTTGCTAATGGAGCACAAGTTGTAATAGATCAATTTATCTCATCTGGAGAAAGAAAATGGTCAAGAGCAAGTGGGCTTGTAATGTTGTTACCACATGGCTATGAAGGACAAGGTCCAGAACATTCATCAGCTAGATTAGAAAGATTTCTTCAGCTAAGTGCACAAGAAAATATTCAAGTTATTAACTGCACAACTCCTGCAAATTATTTTCATGTACTCAGAAGACAAATTCATAGAGATTTTAGAAAACCTTTGGTTATTATGACCCCAAAATCTTTGTTAAGAAATAAATATTGCGTATCTAATCTAGAAGATTTTGGTAAAAAAAACTTTTTTCATAGGGTTCTTTGGGATCACGCCTTAGATGTAGAAAATGGTTTTATACAACTCAAAAAAAGTGAAAAAATAAAAAAAGTAATTCTTTGTTCAGGAAAAATTTATTTCGATTTATTGGTTGCAAGAGAGGAACTAAAAAGAGACGATGTAGTTTTTGTTAGAATTGAACAATTATATCCATTTCCACTTAAATCATTGGTTAAAGAAATAAAAAAATATTCAAAAAATGCAAAATTCTACTGGTGTCAAGAAGAACCAAAAAATATGGGTGCCTGGTTCAGTGTTAGAGATTATATACAATGGACATTAGATTATATTGGAGCTAATAATAATAAAGTTTCTTATATTGGGAGAAGTCCAGCCGCATCTCCGGCCACAGGATATGCAAAAAGACATCTTGCTCAACAGAAACAAATTATAGATGGAGTTTTTAAATAAAAATAATGAGTGAAGAAATATTAGTTCCAGCACTAGGAGAAAGTATAACAGAGGCCACAGTCGCAAAATGGTTAAAAGGTAAAGGTGACGAGGTAGCAGCTGATGAGCCTATCGTGGAGCTCGAAACAGATAAAGTAAATGTTGAAGTCCCATCACCTATAAGTGGTGTATTATCTGAAATAAATTCTAATAATGGCGCAGTAGTAGAAGTAGGAACTGTTTTAGGAACAATAACAGAATCTACAAAAAAAATAAAAAAAGATAAACCTAAAAAAAAATGAAATAGAAACAGAAAATAATACAGTTAACTTTAATCAAGAAAAAAAATTAGAGCCAAAAATTTTTGATGATTCAAAAGAAAGCGAAGAAGAAGTTAAAATTATTGATGAAAAACCTTTGGTTTTAAGAAATGAGATTTCCGAGACAAAAATTGAAAATAAAAAAAGTTATTCTCCAGCAGTTAGAAAAATAATAACAGAAAATAAAATTAATACCGATGTATTAGAAGGTTCAGGAAAAGAAGGTCGTATTTTAAAAGGAGATTTAATTAATTTAATGGGATCCAATCCAAAACCTTCCGAAAGAAAAATTAAATTTGGTGAAGAAGAAAGAATAAAAATGACCAGATTGAGACAAACAATAGCTAAAAGACTTAAGCAAGCTCAAGAAAATGCAGCTATGTTAACTACTTTCAACGAAGTGGATATGACAAATGTAATTTCTATGAGAAAAGAAAACCAAGAAGATTTTCAAAGTAGATTTGGAATAAAACTTGGTTTTATGTCTTTTTTTGTAAAAGCTTGTATAGTTAGTTTAAAATCTTTTCCCGCAATAAATGCGGAAATTGAAGGTGAGGAAATTGTTTATAAAAATTATTATAATATAAGTTTTGCAGTAGGAACTGACAAAGGATTGGTGGTCCCAGTTCTAAGAAATGCTGACGAAATGTCTTTCGCAGAAATAGAAAAAAACATTAAGTCTCTTTCTGAAAAAGCAAAAAGTGGAAATTTAACTATAGAAGATCTTCAAGGAGGAACATTTACAATTAGCAATGGAGGTGTTTATGGTTCAATGTTATCAACTCCAATATTAAATCCTCCTCAGTCAGGTGTTTTAGGAATGCATAATATTGTTGAAAGACCCATTGTAGTTAATGGTGAAATAAAAATAAGGCCAGTAATGTATTTAGCTCTTTCTTATGATCACAGAATAATTGATGGAAAAGATTCTGTAACTTTTCTTAAAACAATTAAAGAAAATTTAGAAGATCCAAGAAGATTATTTTTAGATATTTAAATGTTAGAAAAATTCGATGTTATAGTAATTGGTAGTGGACCTGGTGGATATGTGTGTGCAATAAGGCTTGCACAACTTGGCCTTAAAACTGCATGTATAGAATCTAGAGACACTTTAGGTGGAACTTGCTTAAATATAGGTTGTATTCCTTCAAAAAGTCTTCTTAACCTTTCTGAAAATTTTCATAAAGCAAAAAATTTTGAAAAAATTGGAATTGAAATTGGACAAGTAAAACTCAATCTTGAAAAAATGATGAAAAATAAAAATAAATCAGTAACAATTTTAACAAAAGGAATTGAATTTCTTTTTAAGAAAAATAAAATTACTTACTTTAATGGAGTGGCAAGTTTTAAATCAAAAAATCAAGTCCATATATCTCATAAAGATAAAAAAGAAAAAATTATTGAGAGCAAAAATATTGTAATTAGCACTGGGTCTGAGCCAGTTAATTTACCAGGAATTAAATTTGATGAAAAAAAAATAATTTCCTCAACTGGAGCTTTATCAATGCAATCAGTTCCAAAAAAAATGTTAGTAATAGGAGGAGGTTACATAGGTCTTGAAATGGGATCAGTTTGGTCAAGATTAGGATCAGAGGTACATGTTATTGAATTTTTAGATCATATAACTCCTGGAATGGATAAAGAAATTTCAAATGAATTTATGAAAATATTAAAAAAACAAGGAATAAATTTTCATTTAAATACAAAAGTTGATTCGATTACTAAATCAACAAATAAAGTAGTTGCTCAAACTTCAGACAAAGAAGGTAAAAAAAAAAATTTTGAATGTGATGTGGCTCTTATTTCTATTGGCAGAAAGCCCTGCACTCAGAATCTCAATTTAAATAAAGTTGGAATTAAACTTGATGAAAAAGGAAGAATTAAAGTAAACAAAAATTTTCAAACAACAATATCTAATATATATGCTATTGGTGACGTTATAGAAGGGCCCATGCTAGCACATAAAGCTGAAGAAGAAGGAATTGCAGCTGCAGAATTAATAGCAGGACAGGCTGGGCAAGTAAATTATGATGTTATTCCAGGAGTTATATACACTTATCCTGAAGTTGCATATGTAGGCATGACAGAAGAACAATTAAAAAGTAAAAAACAATCTTATAAAATAGGGAAATTTTCATTTATGGCTAATTCTAGGGCTAAAGCAATAGATGAAACAGAAGGATTTGTAAAAATATTAGTAAATGATAAAACTGATAAGATTTTAGGAGTTCATATAATTGGACCTCACGCGGGTGAATTAATTGCAGAAATAGCTATTGCCATGGAATTTGGTGCCAGTTCTGAAGATATTGCGAGAACCTGCCATGCTCATCCAACTTTTTCTGAAGCTATAAAAGAAGCGGCATTATCAGTAGATAAAAGACAAATACACTCGTAATATATTTTCATAAATTAATTATGAAAATACCAGTATTATTACCTAACATTTTTGACAATCCATTTACTTATGAAACAGATATCAATTTAAGTATTGGAGACTACGTTTTAGTTCCTTTTGGTAAATCTAAAATGGTAGGTGTAGTTTGGGATTATTTTGAAAAACCTATAAATAAAAAATTTTTATTAAAAAAAATTTCTAAAAAATTAGAGATAGAACCATTAAACACAAAAACTATAAAATTTTTAAATTGGTTTTCTGGATATAATTTAGTTCCCAAAGGAATGTCTCTAAAATTACATATATTAAGCAATGAAGAATTTGAAAACTTTAAAGACAAGGAATATGAGGGTTTTTATAAATTAAATAAAAAAGTTAAATTTGATCTAACAGAAGAGCAAAAAAAGGTTTTTAAGGAACTTTCTTCTAAGACAAACAATTTTAGAGTTCATTTGCTTCAAGGCGTTACAGGTTCAGGAAAAACTGTAGTTTATTTTAACTCTATTAAGCAAAAGATTGATATTGGATATCAAGGTCTTATTTTGTTACCCGAAATAGGTCTAACAAGTGAATTTGAAAAAAAATTTATAGAATATTTTGGATTTAATCCAGCTATTTGGCATTCAGGAATAACAAAAAAAAAGAAAAAAATTATTTGGAACGGTTTATCATCTGGAAAAATTAAGGTTGTTATAGGAGCTCGGTCTGCATTATTTCTACCTTTTAAAAAACTTGGGATAATAATTGTAGATGAAGAGCATGACCAATCTTACAAACAAGATGAAGGAGTAATATATAATGCTAGAGACATGGCAATATCCAGAGCATATTTCGAAAACATTCCAATAAATCTTGTGACAGCAGTTCCATCTATTGAAACATATGAAAATATTATAAAAAAAAAATATTCTTATTCAAAATTGGTTAATCGATATAAAAATGCACAACTTCCAAGACATGAAATTATTGATTTAAAAAAATATAAAATTTCAAACAAAAATTGGATATCTAGCGAAACAATAAAAAAAGTTGAAAGCCATTTACAAAACGGTGATCAAATACTTTTCTTTTTAAACAGAAGAGGATACTCACCATTTGTTTTATGTAAAAATTGTTTAAAAATTTATTCATGTCCAAATTGTTCTATAAATTTGGTATATCACAAAAAAAAAAATAATCTTTTATGTCATTATTGTGGATATAGAACTCAATTAAAAAGAAAATGTGAAGAAAAAGAAATTTGTGAATTTACATTTGGTGGTCCAGGAGTTGAAAAAATTTCTGATGAAGTAAAAAAATTATTTCCAAAATATAAATCATTAATATTTTCTAGTGATACTATGAATAAAAAATCTTCCTCAAAAGATTTAAAAAAAATTGTTGATAATGAAATTCAAATTTTAATTGGTACTCAGTTAATTTCTAAAGGATTTCATTTTCCAAATTTAAATTGTATTGTTGTAGTAGATATTGATTTGTCATCACAAGGCTATGATCTAAGAGGAGTAGAAAAAAATCTTCAGCTGTATCATCAATTATCAGGTAGAGCCGGTAGAACCGGTAGGCCAGCAGTTGTATATTTTCAAACATATAATTTAAATAAAGAAATTATCTCTCAAATTACAAACAAAGATCCTTTTATTTTTTTAGATAAAGAATTAAATTTAAGAAAAAAAAATAATTTACCTCCTTATGAAAGGTTTGTTTCTTTAATACTTTCATCTCAGAATGAGAAAAAATTAGAAAATGAAGCTCTCAATCTTAAAAATTTGCTTTTAAAAAAAATAGATGGTCGAATTTTAGGACCAGTCAGCGCACCGATTTATAAAATCAAAAATAGATTTAGAATGAGGATTCTTATTAGATCAAAGAAAAATTCAAGAGTTCAAAAATCGCTATCTTCGGTTCTAAAAGAATTTAAATTTATATCTGGAATAAAACTGACAGTTGATGTTGACCCAATAAATTTTAATTAATACAGTAAATTTAAGGTTTTTGGCTAATCTGTCGCTTGAAGAGTAATAGTTGTTATGCTAATTAAATTTAAATTTTTTTAATCTTCAAAACAAATAGGGAGTTAAAATTGAGCGAAAGTAATAATTTTTTAGTATCGGCAACCAACGCTTACTCTCAGGCTCTTTATGAGCTAGCGGTAGAAGAAAAGTCTTTAAACGATATTGAAAATCAAGTGATAGGAGTTATTAAATTAATTTCAAATAGCAGAGATTTTAACGAATTAGTAAAAGATCCAACTATTAATCAAAAAAACTTGTCTCAAATAATGGTTAAAATAGGAGAAAAATTTAATTTCAATGAATTACTAAAAAAATTCTTCAATTTTTTGATCGAAAAAAGAAGATTATTTTATACTGAAAAAATTTTAAAAGATTTTTTAATTATTTGTTCAAAAATGCGTGGAGAAATAGTGACAAAATTAACCTCTGCAAAAAATTTGAATAATGATGAAATTAATAAAATTAAAAATGAATTAACAGCAAATTTTGGCTCAAATATTAAATTAAATTATAAGTATGACCCAACTTTAATTGGAGGACTTGTTATTCAAATGGGAAGTGTCATGATTGATGCTTCATTAAAAAACAAGTTAAAACAAATAGAAAATAAGATGATAGAGGCATAGATGGAAATAAATCCTTCAGAGGTAACAAAAATATTAAAAGAACAAATTAAAAAATTTGGAGATAAAGCAGAAGTATCTGAAGTTGGTCAAGTCTTGTCAGTAGGTGACGGAATAGCTAGGATCTATGGTTTAGATGATGTTCAAGCTGGAGAAATGGTAGAATTTTCAGATGGATCTAAAGGGATGGCATTAAATCTCGAAAGCGACAATGTTGGTGTTGTAATTTTTGGTGAAGATAGAGCTATAAAAGAAGGAGATACAGTTAAAAGAACAGGAGCTATTGTTGATACACCAGTTGGAAAAGAATTACTTGGAAGAGTTGTTGATGGATTAGGTAATCCAATTGATGGAAAAGGAGCATTAGAAAAAGGAATAAAAAGAAATAGAGTTGAAATAAAAGCTCCAGGGATTATTCCAAGGAAGTCAGTTAGTGAACCAATGCAAACAGGTCTCAAATCAGTTGACAGTCTTGTGCCAATTGGAAGAGGACAACGAGAGTTAATTATTGGTGATAGACAAACAGGAAAAACAGCTGTTGCTATAGACACAATCATAAATCAAAAAAAAATAAATGAATCTGATGACGAAAAACAAAAACTATACTGTGTTTACGTAGCAATAGGACAAAAAAGATCTACAGTTAGACAGATTCAAAAAACTTTAGAAGAAGCAGGAGCAATGGAATACACAACAATAGTTGCTGCTACAGCATCAGATGCTGCTCCACTACAATTTTTAGCTCCTTATACTGGTTGTGCGATGGGAGAATATTTTAGAGATAATAGTATGCATGCTTTAATAATATATGATGATTTATCCAAACAAGCTGTGGCTTATAGACAGATGTCATTATTATTAAGAAGACCTCCTGGAAGAGAAGCATATCCTGGAGATGTATTTTATCTACATAGTAGACTACTTGAAAGAGCAGCAAAGCTCAGTGATGAACACGGAGGAGGATCTTTAACAGCACTTCCAATAATTGAAACGCAAGGTGGAGATGTTTCAGCTTTTATACCAACAAATGTTATATCAATTACAGATGGTCAAATATTTCTGGAGACAAATTTATTTAATCAAGGTATTAGACCTGCAATTAACGTTGGTTTATCAGTATCTAGAGTTGGTTCATCGGCACAAACCAAAGCAATGAAAAAAGTTTCTGGATCAATGAAGCTTGAGTTAGCTCAATATAGAGAAATGGCAGCATTTGCACAATTCGGATCAGATTTAGACGCATCTACTCAAAAACTATTGAATAGAGGTTCAAAATTGACTGAACTTTTAAAGCAAAAACAATATTCTCCAATGACCGTTGCAGAACAGGTAATTTCAGTTTTTTGTGGTGTTAGAGGTTATTTAGATGATGTGGAGCTTAAACATATTGCTGAATTTGAAAAAAAAATTGTTGAAAAATGCAAATCTGAAAAACCTGAAATTCTAGAATCAATATCAAGCTCAGGAAAACTTGAAGAAAACAATGAAAAATTATTGGTAGAAGTAATAAACGAATTTAAAAAAAATTTTAATTCTTAAAAAATGGCAAGTTTAGACGATTTAAAAAAAAGAATATCCAGTGTTAAATCAACACAAAAAATTACCAAAGCTATGAAAATGGTCGCAGCAGCAAAATTAAGAAGAGCTCAAGAAAGTGCAGAAAAAGGAAGGCCGTATTCTGAAAAAATGAATAATATTATTCTTAATCTGGCCTCAGGAATTTCAGATAAAGATAATGCACCGAAATTACTTGTAGGATCAGGTGAAAATAAAATTCATCTATGTATAGTTTTAACATCTGATAGAGGTTTATGTGGTGGTTTTAACAGCAATATAATCAAAAAAGCAAAATCTTATTTTCAAAAAATTTTAAATGAGGGAAAGATTTTAAAAATTATTACAGTTGGATCAAAAGGCTATGATCAATTAAAAAGAGTCTACAAAGACAATATAGTTGAGAAAATTTCATTTAAAGAATCAAAAAATACAAATTATTTCGATGCTGATAAAGTTGGAAAAATTATAATTGATAAATTTGAAAAAAAAGAATTTGATGTATGTGCAATTTTTTATAATAAGTTTAAAAATGTAATTACTCAAATACCACAAGAACAACAAATAATTCCTTTAAAACCATCCGAAATAAAAAAAGAATCTTCACTTGAAGATAATTATGAATTTGAACCAGAAGAAGATGAGATTTTAAGCAATTTATTGCCTAAAAATATTTCAACTCAGATTTTTAAAGCAATGTTAGAAAATTCAGCAAGCGAGCAAGGTTCAAGAATGAGCGCAATGGATAACGCAACCCGAAACGCAGGTGAAATGGTTGACAAACTTACAATTGAATACAATAGAAGTCGTCAAGCAGCAATTACTAAAGAGTTGATCGAAATTATATCAGGAGCAGAAAGTTTATAATTATGAAAAAAGGAAAAATTACACAAATTATTGGAGCAGTAGTAGACGTAAATTTTGATGGAGAATTGCCTGAAATTTTAACTGCATTAGAATGCAAAAATGGTGATAACCGATTAGTTTTAGAAGTTGCACAACATTTGGGAGAGTCAAGCGTTAGAACAATTGCAATGGATGCTACGGAAGGATTAAAAAGAGGAGACGAAGTTACTGATACAGGCGAACCTATAAAAGTTCCAGTTGGACCCGAAACACTTGGAAGAATTATAAATGTTGTTGGTGAGCCAATTGATGAAAAAGGTGATGTTAAAACTAAAGAAAGTTGGCCTATCCACAGAGCGGCACCTGAGTTTAATGATCAATCAACAGAAACAGAAATATTAGTGACTGGAATTAAAGTGGTTGATTTATTAGCGCCCTATGCAAAAGGTGGTAAAATAGGATTATTTGGTGGAGCGGGAGTAGGCAAAACAGTAATTATTATGGAGTTAATTAATAACATAGCAAAGGCACATGGTGGCTTTTCAGTTTTTGCTGGAGTTGGTGAAAGAACTAGAGAGGGAAATGATCTTTATCATGAAATGATTGAATCGGGCGTAATTAAACCAGAAGGACCAGGATCAAAAGCTGCTTTAGTTTATGGACAAATGAATGAACCTCCGGGAGCAAGATCAAGAGTTGCATTAACAGGATTAACTGTTGCTGAATATTTTAGAGACCAAGAGGGCCAAGATGTGCTTTTCTTTGTGGACAATATTTTTAGATTTACACAAGCTGGATCTGAAGTATCAGCCCTACTTGGAAGAATTCCTTCAGCTGTTGGATATCAACCAACATTAGCAACAGATATGGGTAATCTTCAAGAGAGAATTACAACAACAAATAAAGGATCTATCACATCTGTACAAGCAATTTATGTTCCTGCAGATGACTTAACTGACCCAGCTCCTGCAACTTCTTTTTCTCACTTAGATGCAACAACAGTATTATCTAGACAAATTGCTGAATTAGGTATTTATCCTGCGGTTGATCCATTAGATTCTACATCTAGAATTTTAGACCCAAGAATAGTTGGAGATGAACATTATAGAGTTGCTAGAGAAGTTCAAAAAATATTACAAACCTACAAATCTTTGCAGGATATAATTGCAATTTTAGGTATGGATGAATTGTCAGAGGAAGACAAGTTGACAGTTGCAAGAGCTAGAAAAATTCAAAGATTTTTATCTCAACCTTTCTTTGTTGCGGAAGTTTTTACTGGATCGCCAGGTAAATTAGTAGATCTTGAGTCCACAATAAAAGGATTTGATGCAATTTGTAAAGGTGAATATGATCATTTACCCGAAGCTGCTTTTTATATGGTTGGAACTATTGAAGAAGCTGTAGAAAAGGCAGAAAAAATGGCTAAAGAAGCTGCCGCATAAATGAACGAAGAATTTAAATTAGAAATTGTTAATCCAGAAAGATCATTTCTTTCAAAAGAAGATATTACAGAAGTAGTAGTACCAGCATATGAAGGCGAAATGGGAATTTTAAAAGATCATATTTCAATAATTTCATTTTTAAAACCTGGAATTATTAAAATTAATTCTAAAAGTGGAGATGAAAAGTTTTATGTGGAAGATGGAATTTTAGAATTCAAAGATAATTTACTATCAATTCTTACAAGTTCAATTTTTAATTTGAAAAATTTAGAGAAGAATCTTATTGAAAAATTATTAAAAGATTCTGAAAAAATATTACAAGATGAAAGTATTGATGATGAAAAAAGATTTTTAATAAATCAAAAAATTGATGTACTTAAATCAATATCTTTCAATTAGAAATTATTTTTTTTACTTCTTCCTTCAATTTTTTATAAACATCCAATTTAAAATCGACAACCGTGTCAGTGATATTTTCCAAATCTGTCCACTTCCAATCTAAAAATTCTGGTTTTTTAGTTTTAAGATTTATTTCACTATTGTTACCATGAAATTTCATTACGAACCATTTTTGCTTCTGACCTTTAAATCGACCTTTCCATATAATTCCCAATAAATGACCAGGTAAGTCATATGTCGTATAACCATCAATTTCTTTGATTAAAGAAACACTTTTTATACTAGTTTCTTCTTTAAGTTCTCTTAAAGCTGCACTTAAATAATTTTCACCTTTATCAACTCCACCTTGTGGCATTTGCCAAAAGTTTTTTGGATTATCAATTCTTTTTGCCACAAATATTTTATTTTTTTCATTTAAAACAACTATTCCAACACCATCTCTAAGTGGTAAATTTTTAGTTTTTTCAATCATTATCTAACCTTTTAAAAGTTTTACAGCAAAATCTAATTGATTATCATTTTCACTATCTATTCTAAATTCATCAGAACTTTCTGCAATTTCAATGTCAGGTGTTACTCCAACTTCAGATATTGATTCTCCAGAAGGTAAATAATATTTAGAAACTGTTAATCTAATTGCTCCATCATTTTTTAAAGGAATTATTGATTGAACAGATCCTTTACCATAGGTGCTTTCTCCAATTAAAATTGCTCTTTTATGGTCTTTGAGTGCTCCAGCTACAATTTCAGATGCAGAAGCTGAACCATAATTAATTAATACTATTAATGTATTTCCATTAATTAAGTCACCTTTTTTTGCAAACCACTTTCTATTGTTAATTCCTTTTCTGCTTTTTGTAGATACAATTTCACCACTATCAAGAAAAAAATCAGCAATTTTAATTGCTTGAGACAGTAATCCTCCAGGATTGTTTCTTAGATCAAGAATATATTTTTTAACTATTTTATTTTTTCTAAAACTCTTAATTTTTTTCTTTATTTGGTCACTGCTGTTTTCATTAAAAGATGTTAAACGCAAATAACCAATGTTATCTTCTATTATTTTGGATTTAACTGACTCTACTTTAATAATTTCTCTAGTAATTTTGAAAATAATTGCTT
>CACAMG010000007.1 GCA_902533585.1 uncultured Pelagibacteraceae bacterium | reverse complement strand
AAAATTATCATACTTTATATGTTCATAAATATCGTCACTTAGAATATGAACTTTTTTATTTTTAATCAAAACTTTTGCTAAACTTTCAATTTCATTTTTTGTGTAACCTGCACCAGTCGGATTTGATGGTGAATTTAAAATCAACCATTTTGTTTTTTTTGAAATAGCTTTTTTTAATTTTTTTGCTGTAAGTTTAAAACCATCTTTTTCACTACATTTTACTATTTTCGGCTTTCCACCAGCTAACAAAACCATATCAGGATATGAAACCCAAAAAGGCGCTGGTATTATTACTTCATCACCTTTGTTTAAAGTTGCCATGAAAGTATTATACAGGACCTGTTTTCCACCTGTTCCAACTGTAATTTGATCAGTAGAAAAATCTAATTTGTTTTCTCTTTTGAATTTTTCAACAATTGCTTTTTTTAAAGCTGGTGTTCCATCGACTGCTGTATATTTTGTATCTCCATCTTTAATAGCTTTTATAGCTGCATCTTTTATATTATCAGGAGTATCAAAATCTGGTTCTCCAGCACCTAGTCCTATCACATCTATTCCTGCCGCTCTTAATTCTCTTGCTTTTTGAGTAACAGCTATAGTTGGGGATGGTTTAATTCTCTTTAAACTATCTGATATTATGCTCATTGAAATAATTTTTTATTTTAATACTTTGTTTAATATATGCAAAATACTTATCAAGATTTAATTACAGATATACAGGGCAAAAATCCTGAAATAAGTGGGAAACTTGAAGGTGGAAAAAAATTTAAAATTAAATCTAATTTTAAACCAGCCGGAGATCAGCCAGAAGCTATAAAAAAATTAGTTCAAAGTGCAAAAAAAGGAGAATTTAATCAAGTCCTTTTAGGAGTTACTGGATCTGGAAAAACTTTTACAATGGCAAAAGTAATTGAAGAAACAAATAGACCAGCTTTAATTTTGGCTCCAAATAAAACTTTAGCGGCTCAATTATATGGTGAGATGAAAGGATTTTTTCCAGATAATGCTGTTGAATATTTTGTTTCTTATTATGACTATTATACGCCTGAAGCGTATGTGCCTAGATCAGATACTTATATTGAAAAAGAAGCATCAATTAATGAGCAGATAGATAGAATGAGACACTCAGCCACAAGATCTCTATTGGAAAGAGATGATGTTTTAATTGTTGCCAGTGTATCTTGTATTTATGGTCTTGGTTCAGTTGAAGCTTATAGCAAGATGACTTTAACAATGCAGAAAAATTATGATTATAAGAGAGAACAAATAATTAAATCTTTAGTTGCTCTTCAATACAAAAGAAATGACCAAAATTTTTACAGAGGAACATTCAGAGCAAGAGGCGAATATCTTGAAATTTTTCCTTCACACTTAGAAGATAGAGCTTGGAGATTAAGTCTGTTTGGAAATAAATTAGAGAAAATTGAAGAATTTGATCCATTAACAGGAGACCAAGTTAGAGAATTAAATTTAATAAAAATATATGCAAATAGCCATTATATAACTCCCAAACCAACTGTGGAACAGGCGATAATAAATATTAAGAAAGAATTAGAAATCACTTTAAAAAAACATAAATCAGAAAATAAATTGCTTGAAGCGCAAAGATTAGAAGAAAGAACTAAATTTGATTTAGAAATGATTGAGGCTACTGGTTCCTGTGCTGGAATTGAAAATTATTCAAGATTTTTATCAGGAAGAAAGCCTGGTGAACCGCCACCTACTCTATTTGAATATTTTCCGGATAATACTCTAATATTTGTTGATGAATCTCATGTGACCGTTCCTCAATTAAATGGGATGTTTAAAGGTGATAGATCAAGAAAAAGTACATTAGCTGAGTATGGATTTAGACTTCCATCTTGTATGGATAATAGACCACTTAAATTTGAAGAATGGGATATGATGAGAACTCAAACTGTATTTGTTTCTGCTACTCCTGGACCGTGGGAGCTTGAACAAACAAAAGGAAAATTTATTGATCAAGTAATAAGACCAACTGGTTTGATAGACCCAGATGTAGAAATTAGACCTGCGAAACATCAAGTTGATGACTTAATGCATGAATGTAAAAAAGTTGTTGAAAAAAATTATAGAGTATTAGTCACAACCTTAACGAAAAGAATGGCTGAAGATTTAACAGAATATCTTCATGAAAATGGAATTAAAGTTAGATACTTACATTCTGATATAGACACTCTTGAAAGAATAGAAATTATGAGGGACTTAAGATTAGGTGTTTTTGATGTTTTGGTTGGAATCAACTTATTGAGAGAAGGTCTTGATATACCAGAATGTGCTTTAGTTGGAATATTGGATGCTGACAAAGAAGGTTTTTTAAGATCCGAAACATCGCTAATACAAACCATTGGAAGAGCTGCAAGAAACTTAGATGGTAAAGTAATCTTGTATGCTGATAAAGAAACAAAAAGCATCAAAAAAGCAATTAAAGAAACTGAAAGAAGAAGAAATATTCAACTAGAATATAACAAAAAAAATAAAATTAGTGCTACTACAATTAAAAAAGAAATAAGTGATATTCTGGAAAGTGTTTATGAAAAAGATTATGTTCAAGTTGGAACTGGAGAGAATATTGGAGGAAATCTTAAAAAACACCTTAAAGTTTTAAATAAACAAATGAAAGAGGCTGCTAGTAACTTAGAATTTGAAGAAGCTGCCAAAATTAGAGACGAAATCAGAAAACTTGAAAGTTCTGAGCTAGAGATTACACTTAATCCCAAAGTAAAAAAATACAGTAAAAATAACAAAATGTACCCTAAAGGAAGGTCAACTATGGGCATGCCTGGAACGAGAGCCCAAAAAGGAAAAAAGAAATGGAAGCAAATAAAATAATTATTACAGGTGGTGCTACAAGAATTGGAGCAGCAATTGCAGAAAAATTATCTGGCCCTGGAAAAGAAATTGTAATTCATTTCAATAGATCTAAATCAAAAGCAGAAAAGTTAAAAAAAAAATTATCTAAAAATAAAACAAAAGTTTATTTAGTAAAGGGTGACCTAAGCAAAGAGATGGATGTGAACAAAATAGTAAAATTTGCTAAATCTAAATTAAAATACTTTGATTGCTTAATCAATAATGCTTCATTATTTGAAAATGATAAACTTAAAAATTTCACAACTGATAGCTGGGGAAAACATTTAAGAACAAATTTAAGAACACCGGCGCTATTATCAAAAGCATTTGCTAAAAATATAAGGGGAAAAAATAACAATATAATTAACATTATTGATCAAAGGGTTTTTAAATTAACTCCATATTTTTTTTCATACACAATAAGCAAAACTGGACTTTATACTCTTACTAAAACAAGCGCTATGAGCCTTGCACCAAATATAAGAGTAAATGGAATAGCTCCTGGTCCTACTTTAAAAAATAAAAGACAGTCTGAAAAACACTTTAGAAAACAATATCTGGCAACACCTTTAAAACGACAAGTTGATGTATCACAAATTTGTGAAGCAGTTGACTTTTTTATTAGAAATAGATCTATTACGGGACAAGTAATATCAGTAGATAGTGGTCAAAGTTTAAACTGGCAAACTCCTGATATATCGGGATTAAAAGAATGAAAAAAAATAACCTCAAAGTAGTTAAAATAGATAAAAATAAAAGTTTATTTAATTACGAGAAAAAAGTTTTAATTAGAGATTTAATATTAGATTTAAAACTTGGATATTACGATTTTGAAAAAGATAAGACTCAAAAGGTAAAATTTACTTTAGAAATTAATTATAAAGATAAGAAACCTACAAATGATAAAGATCTAAAATCAATAGTTAATTATGATAAAATTGTAAAATTGATAAAAAAATTAGTAAAGAACAAACATTATAATTTTCTTGAAACATTGGCTGAAGATGTTTTTGATGAATTATTCAAAGATAGAAGAATTGATAAAATAACCTTACAAATTGAAAAATTAGAGATTATGAAAGACTGCTCATCAGTTGGTATACAGATTTCTAAGAAAAGAAGCCATGAAAAGCTCTGATCTTGGTAAAAAAGTAGTTAAAAAAGAACTTCAGCTAGCACCTAAGAGTCCTGGTGTATATAAAATGATAAACCACAAAAGTGATGTCCTGTATGTTGGCAAGGCCAAAAACTTACTTAATAGATTGAAAAGTTACGTTTCAGAAAAAAATCACATAATAAGAACTGAAAGAATGCTATCACAAACTCACAAAATTGAAATCACAACTACGTCCAATGAAAGTGAAGCTCTGCTTTTGGAAGCTAATTTAATAAAAAAATTTAAACCAAAATTTAATATTTTGCTTAAAGATGATAAATCATTTCCTTTTATTTACATAGGAAACAAAAATAAATGGCCTCAACTCACAAAACATAGGGGCAAAAAAGATAAGGATGGTTTTTATTTTGGTCCATTTGCATCTGCAGGTTCGGCTAATTGGACAATAAAAATGATACAAAAAATTTTTCAATTGAGAGTTTGTGATGATACTGTTTTTAAAAATCGTACTAGGCCTTGCATATTGTATCAAATAAAAAGATGTTCTGGACCATGTGTTGGATACATCGATGAAAATGAATATAAAGCAACTGTTGAAGATGCAATAAAATTTGTATCTGGAAAATCTCGAAAAATCCAAAAAAATCTTTCTGAACAAATGGAAAAAGCCAGCGAAGAATTGGACTTTGAAAAAGCAGTAATTCTAAGAGATAAAATTAAATCATTAAATATAATTCAGTCTTCACAAAGAATAAATGAAGCAAATTTAATTGAGGCTGATGTAATTGCTGGTTATAAAGAATCTGGAAAAACCTGTATACAAGTATTCTTTTATAGATCTAAACAAAATTGGGGTAATCAAGCTTTTTTTCCAAAACATGATGCAGATGAAACTTTGGAAAATATAATAAATTCTTTTGTGGCTCAATTTTATGAAAATAAAAGTGTTCCTAAATCAATAATACTGAGTGAGGATATTAAAGAGAAATCTCTACTAGAAAAAACGCTATCTCAAAAAGAAAAAAAAGATATTAATATTTCAGTAGCAAAAAAAGGGTCTAAGCTAAAAGTAGTTAAACAAGCGATTAAAAATGCTAAAGACAGTTTGAATAAAAAACTTTATGAAAGCCAAAATAACAAAGAGCTATTTGAGGAAGTTTCTAAAAAATTTAATTTAAAAACAAATATAAATTTAGTTGAAGTTTATGATAATAGCCACATACAAGGAACTAACAGTGTAGGAGCGTTAATAGCTTATGGCGAAGAGGGCTTTATTAAAAAAAGATATAGAAAATTTAATATTAAAATACAAAGAAATAAACAAGATGATTATGGAATGATGAAAGAAGTTTTAAATAGAAGATTTAAAAGAGCAATTCAAGAAAAAGATAATTTTCTTAGTTTTCCAGATTTAATTTTAATAGATGGCGGCAAAGGGCAATATTCAATAGCTAGAGATACGATGAATGAACTAGGACTTCACGATATCCCAATCATAGCAATAGCAAAAGGTAAATTCAGAAATAGAGGCGATGAAACATTTTTTCATAATGGAAAAAATTTTAAATTTTTAAAAAATGACCCTTCTCTCTTCTTTCTACAAAGATTAAGGGATGAAGCACATAGATTTGCTATAAGCGCACATAGAGCTAAAAGAAAGAAAGCAATTAGCAAATCTCTTCTTGATCAAATAGAAGGCATTGGATCTATGAGAAAAAGGTCATTATTAAACCATTTTGGCTCTGCTCGAGCAGTTGAATCTGCTAGTTTGGATGAAATAAAGTCAGTAGAAGGGGTAGAGGAAAAAGTTGCAAAAAAAATATATAATTTTTTCCACGAATGAAATTTAAAATACCAAATTATCTAACTATAGGACGAATTATAATCGTTCCTTTATTTGTAATTGCTTTTTATTTGCCAGGTTTTTATGGTGATTTAATTCCTTTCTTTTTATTTATTGTGGCTTCTTTTACAGATTTTTTGGATGGATTGCTGGCAAGAATGTATAAAGAAGAATCAAAATTGGGAGAATTATTGGATCCAATTGCAGACAAAATTATTGTTGCAACTGCTTTGATTTTGTTAGTGATGAATGGAACAATTAAAGATTACGAAGTAATTGCGGCAATTATAATATTAACAAGAGAAATTTTAATTTCTGGATTAAGAGAATTTTTAGCTATAGGAAAAATTAAACTTCCTGTGTCAAATTTGGCAAAAGCTAAAACTTTTTTGCAGATGTTTTCTATTGCTATTCTTCTTACAGGTGAGACTGGAAATAAAATAATAAACTTTCAAGATTACAATGCTCAAACAATAGGTATAATCTTACTATGGCTTTCTTCTTTTCTCACTCTGTATACTGGTTACGAATACTTGAGAAAAGGAATAGATCACGCAATAGCTGAGGATAATAAGGATTAGGCTGCTTTTTTTTTACGCACTAATTTATCATAGCTAGATGAGAGGTCTAAAATAAGATCACATACTTTATAATTATGTTTTGCTATTTGTGAAATTGGAGTAACTTCCGCAGCAGTACCCGTCAAAAAACATCCAACAAAATTTGTAAGTTCATCTGGAGAAATTTTTCTTTCATTAATTTTTATATTTTTCGATTTTGCTATTTCAATTACAGTTCTTCTTGTAATACCATCTAAAAAAGAGTCAGGTATCGGCGTGTGTAATTCTCCATTTTTGTCTTTAAAAAAAATATTCGCACCAGTTGCTTCGGCTATATTGCCTTCATGATCTAACATTAAAGAATCAGTGAATCCCTGTCTTTCAGCTTCATGTTTTGAAAGCGTACATATCATATATAATCCTGATGCTTTTGTATCCCATGGGATAGAATTTGGAGATGGTCTTCTCCATTTAGAAATATTTAATTTAATTCCTTCAGTTTTGAGTTTTGGATCAAAATATGTTCCCCATTCCCAAGTGGCAATTGCTACATGAATTTTTGTATTTTGTGCAGAGACTGCCATCATTTCGCTTCCTCTCCATGCAAAAGGTCTTACATACCCATTTTTTACATTTTGTGCAGAAACAATTTTTTTTGTAGCATTATTAATTTCATCTTTTGAAAATGGAATTTTAATATCCATTCTTTCAGCAGAATAGTAAAATCTATCAGTGTGTTCTTCTAATTTAAAAATTTCACCGTCATAAACTCGCAAACCTTCAAATACAAAGCTACCATAATGCAAACCATGACTAAGAGCATGAAGTTTTACATCTTGCCAATCAACAAGTTCATTATTGTACCAAATTTTTCCTTCTCTTTTATCGTAGGGTATCATTTAGATTTTTTTTTATAAAAAAATATCTTTCTATATATAATATGTCAATATAACTTACCCATTATGAAAGAATTACTTTATCTTAAAGATGATCAATTGAAAGAATTCATTGAAAAAATATTCATAACCTACCGTGAAACTTTTTCAGATGCGAAAAAAATACTTGATAGTTACTCTTTGGGAATAGCTCATCATAAGGTAATTCATTTATTATCATTGTATGAAGGAATCACTATTTCTGAACTATTAAAAAAACTAAAAATAACAAAACAAAGCCTTAATCGTGTTTTAAAAGATTTAATGAAATTAAATGCAATTAAATTCAAAAAAGGTGAAAAAGATACTAGACTTAAGCATGTCTATCTAAGCGAGAAAGGTTTAAAAATATTTGATGAAATTTTTTCAATACAAAAAAAAAGAATACATAAAGCTTTTTTAAAATCAAGTTCAAAAGAAGTTTTATATTTTAATAATATTTTAAAAAAAATAATTAATGAATAAATTTATTGCACATATACTAGTAGTTGATGATGATGATGGAATAAGAAGTTTAGTTAAAAAATATTTAAATGAAAATAACTATTTAGTTACTACTGCAAAAAGTGCTGAGGATGCTAAAGAAAAAATTAATTTTATAAAATTTGATCTAATTGTATTAGATATAATGATGCCTGGAAAAAGTGGCCTGGAATTTACACAAGAAAATAAAAGTATATTAAATACTCCAATTATATTTTTAACAGCAAAGGGTGAGGCTTCGGAAAGAGTCTTGGGTCTAGAAACAGGAGGAGATGATTATTTACCTAAGCCTTTCGAGCCAAAAGAACTAATTTTAAGAATTAAGAATATATTAGATAAAACATCTATTAAAAATACAAAAAGAATAATTGAATTCGGAAATGTTAAAATAGATTTAAATAAACTTTTTATTATAAAAAATAATAAAGAATTTAAAATTAATAATACAGAAAAAATGATATTGGAAAAAATGATAAATTCACCTGGACAGACATTTTCTAGAGATGAAATAGGAAAAATTATAAAGCTAGAAAAAGAAAGATCTATAGATGTCATAATTACAAGATTGAGAAAAAAAATTGAAAAAGATCCAAAAAATCCAAAATATCTACAAACAATAAGAGGAGAGGGTTATGTTCTATGGATTGAATAAATTTATAAAAGATCTTTTGCCTAAACAACTATTTTATAGAGGTTTGCTTATAGTTGTATTGCCAATAATATTATTGCAAATAACTATTTCCGTTGTTTTCTTTGATAGTTTGTGGATTAAAACAAATAAAGGAATGACTAAAGCTTTAGTTTCAGAAATAAAAACTTTTATTGATGCCTACGATAATGATGAAACAAATAAAGATTTTGTTCTTATTCTTTTTAAAGATCATCTTGAATTTAATATAAAATATGAAACAGAAAAAATATTACCTATAAAAAAAGAAGAAAGATGGTTCAGTCCCGTAGACAGATCCTTGAGAAGAGAACTTAAATCAAAAAATTTGGATTATTGGTTTGATACAACATCTTATAAAGAGTTAATTGATTTAAAAGTTAAATATAAAAAGGGATATTTTCAATTTTTTATACCTCGCGAAAGAGTAACAACTTCTTCAGTAAGAATATTTGGTCTTTGGATTACTCTCCCGGCTATATTAATTATAGCTATAGCTACCATTTTTTTAAAAAATCAAACGAGGCCAATAATTAAGTTAGCGGAAGCATCAGAAAGATTTGGTAGAGGCGAAGAGATTGAAGAATTCAGACCTTCTGGAGCTTTGGAAATAAGAAAAGCAGGATTTGAATTTGACAGAATGAGAAAAAGAATAGTTAGACATCTTAACCAAAGATCTGAAATGCTATCCGGAATTAGCCATGATTTAAGAACTCCTCTTACCAGAATTAAGCTTCAGCTAGCTTTTATTAAAGATAAAGAAATCTCAAAAAAATTATCAGATGATGTTGATGAAATGGAAAAAATGCTTAATGAATATCTTCAATTTGCTAGCTCGGGATCTAAAGAAAAAACTAAAAAATTTGATTTATTTGAGTTAATTAGTTTAACTGTAAAAAAATATAATAATACAAATATTATATTAGAAAACTCTCCAGAAATATTTTTTGATGGTAGAAAAAACTTAATACAAAGATGCATTAACAACCTTATCGATAATGCGGGCAAGTATGCAAAAAAATTAATAATAAAAATTGAAAAACTTAACAAAAATATAATTATAGTATTAGATGATGATGGCCCTGGTATTCCAAGATCTGAATACGAAAATGTTTTTAAGCCATTTTATAAATTAGATAAAGCAAGAAGTGATGCTAAATCTAGTGTAGGACTTGGTCTGTCAATATCATCTGATATAGTTAGGTCTCACGGCGGAAAAATAGATTTAGGAAAATCTGAATTAGGTGGTTTAAAAATTAAGATTTCTTTACCTTTTTAGTTTTTTTTTTAATTCTATTTTTTTCAAGTATTTGAATTTTTCTCTCTAATTTTTCAACTCTTTTACTTAAAATATCAGTCTCATCTTTGCTGGTAATTCTCATTCTAAAAACGATTTCATCTCTTTTTGATTTTAAAATATTTAATATTTCGTTGCTTAAATCTTTATAATTTATTAGGCCCTGCTCAAATAACTTGGCTAATTTATCTAAAACAAATCTTGATTTTGACATATATTTAATTTTTAAAATATTATAATTTAATTTTTATATTATTTTTTATAAATGTTTATCAATAATTTTGACCCTGTGGCTATAAAAATCTTAGCTTTTGAAATACGCTGGTATTCTCTTGCTTATATATTTGGAATTATTCTAGGATGGTTTTATTGCAAAAAATTTTTGATCAAAAACGTAAAAATTCTAAATATTTTTGATGATATTATTGTTTATATAATTTTAGGAATAGTTCTTGGAGGTCGCTTAGGCTATGTAATCATTTACAATCCAATATATTATATAAATAATCCTATAGAAATATTTATGATTTGGGGTGGAGGAATGTCATTCCATGGGGGCGTTGTGGGAACTATAATTGCGACCTATCTTTTTAGTAAAAAAAATAATATTGATACGTTTATTTTTTTAGATTTAATTGCAATGTCAGCTCCTATTGGAATTTTTCTTGGAAGAATAGCAAATTTTATTAATTCAGAACTTTACGGAAAAGAAACTGAAATTTTTTGGTCAGTAAAATTTATAAACGTCGATAATCTTTATAGACATCCTTCTCAAATTTATGAAGCTCTCCTTGAAGGTGTAATTTTATTTTTATTACTAAATTTTGTATTTAAAAAATTTTTAATTAAAAATGGAACCATTTCAGCTTTATTTTTAATATATTATTCTATCTTTAGATTTTTTGTTGAATTTACAAGGGAGCCCGATGCTCAGCTAGAATATTTACTATTAAACCTAACAATGGGGCAAATTATTAGCGTTGTTTTTTTTATTGCTGGTTTATTTTTATTTCACTTTAAAAATGAACATAAAAATTAAAAAAATAATTCCTCTCGATAAATTTATAGATAAATCCCTATACAATAAAGACTATGGTTACTACATGAAAAAAAATCCTTTTGGCGAAAAAGGTGATTTCATTACATCCCCCAATATATCAGTGCTGTTCTCAGAAATGGTTTGTATTTGGATTGTTTCATTATGGAAAAAATTAAACAAACCTGAAAAAATTAATATAGTCGAATTAGGGGCGGGCAATGGAGAAATGATGTTCAATATTATTAAAACTTCTAAACAATTCTTATTTTTTAAAAGTGTTTGCAACTTTTTTATTTATGAAAAAAGTCCATATTTAAAAAAAATACAAAAAGAAAAATTAAAAAATTTTAAAGTAAATTGGTTAAAAAAATTAAATCAAATTAATAATGGCCCCACAGTATTTATAGGAAATGAATTTTTTGACTCTCTTCCGATAAAACAGTTCATAAAAAAAAATAATAATTGGTTTGAAAAATACGTTGATACATATTCTAAAAATAAAAAATTTATAGAAAAAAAAATTAATATAAAAAAAATTGAAAAAAAAATTGGAATCAATATATCTAAGGATCAAAAATTTATTGAATTCTCCCCTTTAATGTTTCAATTAATAAAAGAAATTTCAAATATAATAAATAAAAAAAATGGAGGTTTGCTAATTATTGATTATGGATACTTTAATAAAAAAATGTTTGATACACTTCAATCTGTAAAAAAACACAAAAAAACTCATATTTTAAATAATGTAGGCAATTCGGACATTACCCATTTGCTAAATTATAAATTAATTAAAGAAGTTGTTAAAAAATTTAAATTAAAAACAAATGGATTAACCACACAACGAAAATTTTTAATTAAATTAGGTATAATACAACGAGCCGAAATAATTTCTAAAAATGTACCTTTTTCATTAAAAGTTGATATTTATTATAGATTGAAACGATTAATAGATAATAAACAAATGGGAGATGTTTTTAAAGTTATGTTTATATCAAATAAAAAAATTAATTTTAAACTTGGATTTTAATTGATTAGTTCAAAGATACTAATAAACAACAGAAATATTAGTCATGGTTTTTTTGACAGAAGAGGTGGTGTGTCAAAAGGAATATATAAAAGCCTGAACTGTGGATTTGGCTCACACGATAAACAAAAAAATATAAATGAAAATTTAAAAATAGTCTCAAAAAAAATAGGTTTTAAAAGAGAAAATTTACTTTTGTTAAATCAAATTCATAGCAACAAGTTTTTTCTTATAAAAAAAAAACCCTTGATTAAACCTAGAGGTGATGGCGCTATTACAAATAAAAAAAATATTGCTCTAGGAATTTTGACCGCAGATTGTGCCCCGGTTTTTATTTTTGATCCAGAAAAAAAAGTTATAGCAGTCGCTCATGCTGGATGGAGAGGTGCTTATAATAAAATTTTAACAAAAATTATTAATAAACTGGTTAATCTTGGATCTAAAAAAGAAAATATAATAGCTGTAATTGGCCCTTGTATAGCTCAAAAAAATTATGAAGTTCAGCAAGATTTTATAAAAAAATTTCTAAATCAAACTAAAAATAATAAAAAATACTTTAAAATAATTAGAAAAAAAATTTATTTTAGTCTAAGAGATTGTTTAAAAGGTCAATTAAAAGACATTAAAATAAAAAATATTGAAATAATTAAGAAAGATACATATAATCGAAAAAATAACTTTTTTAGTTCAAGAAGATCAAAAAAAAATAATCACGATTATGGTAGAAATATTTCTGTAATTATGATTAAATAAGGTTCTCATAAAATGAAGCTTCTTACAGGAAATAGTAATAAAAGCCTCAGTCAAAAAATATCAAAGCATTTAAAAACAAAGCTAGTACATTCTAGCATTAGAAGGTTTGCGGATGGCGAGATTTACATAGAAATAAATGAAAACATAAGAGGCAATAGCATATTTTTATTACAATCAATCTCTTCGCCAGCAAACGATAATCTTATGGAGCTTCTTTTATGCATTGATGCTCTTAAGAGATCTTCTGCTAAAAATATAACTGCAGTTATTCCTTATTTTGGTTATGCTAGACAAGATAGAAAAGTTGCTCCAAGAACATCTATATCTGCAAAGCTTGTTTCTAATTTAATTACAAAAGCAGGTGCGGATAGAGTCGTTACAGTAGATTTACATGCAGGACAAATACAGGGTTTTTTTGACATACCAGTTGACAATCTTTTTTCAACTCCAATTTTTGCAAGACATATCAAAAAGAAATTAAATAAAAAAAATTTAATTTGTGTAGCCCCTGATGTTGGTGGTGTTGAAAGAACAAGAGCTTTGGCAAGAAAATTGGATATTGGCATAGCAATTATTGATAAAAGAAGACCTTCACCTGGGAAGTCTCAAGTGATGAACGTAATTGGAAATGTTAATGGAAAAAATTGTATAATTGTTGATGACATAATTGACTCTGGTGGAACTATTGTTAATGCCGCACAAGCTTTAATTAATAGAGGCGCTCAAGAAGTACATGTTTATGTTACGCATGGAGTTTTGAGTGGAGAGGCTGTTAAGAAAATAAAAAAATCAAAAATAAAAAAACTAGTTATTACTGATACTATAGACAATTCAGACAAGATAAGAAATACAAGCAATATAGAGGTACTAACAATATCTAATTTGTTAGGTGAAGCAATAAAAAGGATTTCAAACTCAACTTCTGTTTCAGATTTATTTAAATAATTTCCTTGTAAAATTTATATTCATACGTTAAAAAACGTCCCTTTATGAGCGAAATTGAAGCTACAATCAGAAGTACTAAAACTAGAGGAGAAGTAAACTCCTTAAGAAGAAATGGAATAGTGCCAGGTATAGTCTATGGTGGAAAAGAAAAAAATCAAAAAATTTCTTTATCCAAAAAAGAAATAAAAATACTAATTGAAAAAGAAAATTTTTTATCAAATGTGATTTCAATAAATATAGATGGAAAAGAACAAAATGTTTTAACCAGAGATATTAAATTTGATGTTGTGAGTGATGAACCTATTCACATAGATTTTTTAAGAATAATTAAAGGAACAAGTATTATATTAGAAATACCAGTAAAATTTATTAATAGTGAAAAAAGTCCAGGCTTAAAAAGAGGAGGTGTATTAAATATAGTTAGAAGAAAGGTAGAATTAAGATGCCCTACCGAAAATATACCCACGGAACTAATTGTAGATTTAGATAATTTAGATATTGGTTCAAGTATTAAGATTTCCTCAATAAAACTACCTGAAAATGTTGTTCCAACTATTCAGGGTAGAGACTTTGTGATAGCTACGGTTGCAGCTCCAACAATTGTTAAAGAGCCTGAGAAGCCTGCAGAAGATGCTGCCGCTGAGGGAGCTGAAGGAGTTGAAGGAGCCGAAGGAACTCCAGCAGAAGGAGCTGAGGGAGCAAAAACTGCTACCGAAGGATCTCCTGAAAAAACTCCTGAAGGAGAAAAAGGTAAAACAAAAGAAGGTGAGAAAAAAGAAGAAAAAAAAGCTCCTAAAGAAAAAAAATAAATTTACAGTGATAATTTTTAAATTTTAGTTTTTATATGCTACTTTTTGTAGGGTTAGGCAACCCAACTCCTGACAGCAAGAATAATCGTCATAACATTGGTTTTAAAGTTATTGATTCGATAAATCAAAAATACGGTCTATCAAAACAAAAGCCAAAATTTAAAGGTTTGCTTACCACTGGAAATATAGAAAATAAAAAAATTTATGCAATCAAACCATTAACTTTTATGAATAATTCTGGAATCTGTATTCGTGAATTATTAGAATATTTTAAAATTAATGCTGAAGATGTAATTGTTTTTCATGATGATCTGGATGTTGATTTTGGAAAAATTAAAACTAAATTTGGAGGATCTAGTGCAGGACATAACGGCATTGCTTCAATAGATAAATTTATTGGCAAAGATTACTCAAGAGTAAGAATTGGCATAGGTAGACCTGATTTAAAAATTTCGGTATCCGATTATGTGTTAAAAGATTTTGAACCTGAAGAAAAAGATGAAATTGAAAAAGTTACAAAAAATATAATTGAGTCAATTTCAATACTTGTTGATAAAAAACTGGAGTTGTTTTCAAGCACAGTTAACAATAAGTAAATGAGTTTTAAGTGTGGTATTGTTGGTTTGCCAAATGTTGGAAAGTCTACCTTGTTTAATGCTCTAACGAATTCAAGCAAAGCGCAGGCAGAAAATTTTCCATTCTGTACAATCGAACCTAATGTCGGAGTTGTTCCCGTACCAGATGAAAGGTTAAATAAATTAGTTAAAATATCTGACTCAAAAAAAAAAATACATACAACAATTTCTTTTGTTGATATCGCTGGTTTAGTAAAAGGAGCATCAAAAGGCGAAGGTTTGGGAAATAAATTTTTATCTCATATACGTGAAGTTGATGCTTTAATACATTTAATTAGATGTTTTGAATCTCAAAATATACAAAACGTGAACCCTGATATTAATCCAATAAGAGACTTAGAAATAATAGAAACCGAAATGAAACTTGCTGATTTAGAATCCATTAATAGAAGATTGGAAAAGAAAAATAAAAAAAATTTAAGCGATAAACAGTCAAAATTACTTCAAACAGCAATGAATTACATAAATGAAGATATAAATATAAATACTTTAAGTGAAATTTTTGATGCGCACGAATTAAATAAAAGTGGTCTGTTGTCTATAAAGCCTAAACTATATGTTTGTAATGTAGATGAAAAAAGCATTGAAAAAGGCAACAATCATACAAATCAATTCATAAAAATTTATGGAGAAAAAGATACTATTGTTATTTCCGCTGAAATAGAAAATCAAATAAATCTTTTAGATGAAAATGAAAAAGCAAAATATATGCAAATGATAGGTTTAAATGAAACTGGATTAAATGTTTTGATCAAAAAAGGATATGATCTTTTGCAGCTAAAAACTTTTTTTACATCAGGTCCTGAAGAGTCTAGAGCATGGACTATTCCAAAAAACTGTACAGCTGTTAAAGCCGCTGGCACAATTCATACTGACTTTGAGAAAGGTTTTATAAAATCAGAAACAGTATCTTATGAAGATTTTGTAAAAAACAAAGGATGGTTAAACTCTAAAACAAATGGAAAAATGCGCCTAGAAGGAAAAGAATACGTTGTAGAAGATGGAGATGTTTTAAACTTCCGTTTCAACACGTGACCAAATTTTTTTCATAACAAAATAAACTAAAAAAGTAATTATAATTAAATAAATTATTGATCTAAAACCTATTTTGTGTCTTGATTCTAAGTGAGGCTCTGCTGCCCAAGATAAAAAAGTAGTAACATCTTTGGCCATTTGCTCAACTGAAGCTTCTGTTCCATCCTTATATTGTACCAAACCTTCTGATAAAGGATTGGCCATTTTAATTTTTTTTCCATACATATAAGCATTATAATAAACACCATCATCTAATTGAATATCTTTAGGTGGATCTTCATAACCAAGTAAAACTGAATAAATATAATCAGCACCACCTTTCCTAGCCTTGACTAATACAGACATGTCAGGTGGATAAGCCCCGCCATTGGAAGCTTGTGCCTCTTTTTCATTTGCATATGGGCTTACAAATCTATCAGACAATTTTGCGGTTCTGGTGAACATTTCGCCATCTTCATTAGGACCATCTTTAACTTCAAATTGTGAAGCAATTGCTTTAGCTTGTTCTTTTGAAAACTCAGGGCCGCCAGTTTCTGCAAGATTTCTATAACTCAAATATTGCATTGAATGACAAGATGAACAAACTTCTGAATAGACTTGATAACCTCTTTGCAAAGACGCTCTATCAAATTTTCCAAAGAAACCTTTGAAAGTCCAATCTTGTTTTAATAATTGTTTATTATCTTCACTAAAAGCATTCTGATTGTAAAAACTTAAAAATGTTACAAAAATTAACAATAATTTAAAAATTTTTTTCATCTCTATAAATTGTGTAATTCAGTTTTATTCTTAACCCTTGATGGATTTGATGATCCTCCTAACACAGGTTCTGTAATACTTAGCGGAATTGGAAGTGTTTTTTCTTTTATTCCTAGATAAGGAAGTATTACTAAAAAATGCATAAAGTAATATGCAGTTGCAACTCTAGCTATTAACAAATACACTCCCTCTGCTGGCATTGCTCCCATGTAACCCAATACAATAACATCAATAATTAAAAACCAATAAAATTGCTTATATAAAGGTCTAAAGATTGCTGATTTAACTTTTGAAGTATCCAACCAAGGCAATATTACAAGAACAAAAATTGAAGCAAACATAGCTATTACTCCAAATAGTTTATCGGGTATTGATCTCAAAATTGCATAAAAAGGTAAAAGATACCATTCAGGCACTATGTGAGCTGGTGTTACTAGCGGATTTGCTTCGATGTAATTGTCAGCATGTCCTAAAATATTTGGAGAATAAAAAACAAAAAATGCAAAAATTATTAAAAAAATAAGCAAAGCAAATAAATCTTTTATTACTATATATGGATGAAATGGAACCGTATCCTTTGAAGGTTTTTTTACATCAATACCTATAGGGTTATTATTGCCAGGAACATGTAATGCCCAAATATGTAAAATCACTAAGCCAAGTATTAAAAATGGAAGCAAATAATGTAAGCTAAAAAATCTTGTTAAAGTTGGATTGTCTACAGCAAAACCTCCCCATAGCCAATTTGTAATACTTTCTCCAAAAAATGGAATTGCACTAAATAAATTAGTTATAACAGTCGCTCCCCAGAAACTCATTTGACCCCAAGGAAGAACGTAACCCATAAATGCAGTCATCATCATTAAAAAATATATTATCATTCCTATAATCCATATGACTTCTCTTGGTGACTTATAAGAACCGTAATATAGAGCTCTAAAAATATGAATATAGACTGCTAAAAAAAACATTGATGCCCCATTAGCGTGAACATATCGTATGAGCCATCCGTAATTAACATTTCTCATAATATGTTCAACACTTTCAAATGCAAGATCAGCATGTGCAACATAATGCATTGCCAATATAACTCCGGTAATAATTTGAGTAATTAAACAAAAAGTTAATATTCCACCAAAAGTCCACCAATAATTCAAATTTTTAGGTGTCGGATATTCTTGTAAGTGAGCACTAAGAGTTAACAAAGGCAACCTATCATTAAACCATTTTCCAATTTTTGAAGTAGGTACGTAGTTAGTGTTACTCATTTAGTTTTGCTATCCAATTTTTATTGTGTTGTTATTTACAAATTCGTATTTTGGTATTTCTAAATTTGTTGGAGCAGGTCCTTTTCTAATTCTTCCAGAGGTGTCGTAATGGGAGCCATGACATGGACAGAACCAGCCATTATATTCTCCTTTATTCCCTAAAGGGACACACCCTAGGTGAGTACAAATACCAAGCATAACAAGCCACTCAGGATTTTTTGCACGATCCTCATCTTTTTCTGGATGTTTTAAATCTTTTAAATCAACAGATTTGGCTTCAGCTATTTCATCTTGAGTTCTTCTCTTTATAAAGACCGGCTTACCTCTCCATAAAACTGTGATTGACTGACCTGGTTGTACTGAACTTACATCTACCTCAGTACTGGCTAGTGCTTTCACAGAGGCGTCTGGATTCATCTGGTCAATTAATGGCCAAACAGCCGCTCCTACTCCAACCCCACCCAGCACATAAGATGCTGTAAATATGAAATCTCTTCTTTTAACTTTTTTTTCTTCAGACATTTAAACTGGTCCTTTATTTATCTGTAATATATGATTTCTTATAAGAATAAATATATTTTTCCATGACAAGAATGACACAGAGAAAATCTAATTTTAGACCAAAAATAGCACTTTATGAACCCGATATACCTCAAAATACAGCAGCAATTATGAGAACTTGCTCTTGTCTTGGAGCTACTCTTGAAATCATAGAACCATGCGGATTTTTATTTAATGACAAAAGATTTAAAAGAGTTGTAATGGATTATATGGATGAAAAAAATATTAAGTTTTATAAAAGTCATTACGAATTTTTTAAAATGAAAAAAAATGAAAGAGTGATTTTGATCACAACTAAAGCAAAAAAAATATATACTAAATTTAAATTTAAATTAAATGATACACTTCTTTTTGGTAGAGAAAGTGCGGGAGTTCCTAATGAAGTGCACAAACTAGTAAAAAAAAAATTGAAGATTCCAATGGTAGAAAAAAAGAGATCGTTAAATCTTTCTTCTTCCGTCTCAATAGTCCTTGCTGAACATTTAAGACAAGTAGGGAAAATTTAATGAATAAAGAAATTCAAAAGAAACTAGTAAAAAATTGGTTTAAAATATTACAAGAAATGATTTGCAAAGAAATTGAATCTTTGGAAAAAGGAAAAAGAAAATTTATATCTACCAAGTGGTCAAAAAATAAAAATAAAAATGAAGGAGGTGGTGAATATAGAATTATTAAGAATGGTAAAATATTTGAAAAAGTTGGTGTTAACTTTTCCGAAGTATATGGAAAATTTTCAAAAAAATTTAGACATAAAATACCTGGAGCTAAAACTAATCCTAATTTTTGGGCCTCGGGAATTTCAATTGTAATGCATATGCAAAATCCTCATATTCCGGCCATGCATTTTAATACAAGATATATTTATACTTCGCACGGGTGGTTTGGAGGTGGAATTGATATTACTCCATGTTTTAAAGATAAAAAATTGAGCAAATGGTTTCACAGTGAAATTAAAAAAAGCTGTGATAGACATAATAAAAAATATTACAGCAGATATAAAAAATGGTGTAACAAATATTTTTACTTACCCCATAGAAAAGAACCCAGGGGTATTGGTGGTATATTTTTTGATTATAAAAAAGATAATTGGGAGAAAGATTTTAATTTTGTAAGAGATGTTGGAATAACATTTAAAAAAATTTTTAGAGATATAATAATTAAAAAAAAGAAAATCAAGTGGACGAAAAAAGACAAAGAGACTCAATATAAAAAAAGAGGAAGATATATTGAATTTAATTTACTTTATGACAGAGGAACAAAATTTGGTTTACAAACTGGAGGAAATGTAGAAGCAATATTAATGTCTTTGCCTCCTATTGCTAAATGGAATTAACTTATGGAAAAAGAACCTATAACTGTAAATGGATTGTCAAAACTTAAGGAAGAGCTAATTTTTTTAAAAGAAAAAAAACGACCAGAAATTATTGCTGCTATTTCAGAGGCTAGATCTCACGGAGATCTAAAAGAAAATGCAGAATATCATGCAGCAAAAGAACAGCAGTCTCATAATGAGGGTAGAATTCAAGAGATAGAAAACATAATTGCTATAGCAAATGTTATAGATGTTACAAAATTAAATAATGATGGAAAAGTAATTTTTGGTTCCACAGTTTATCTTCAAAATCTAGATACAAATGAAAAAATAAATTATAAAATTGTTGGAAAAGATGAAGCTGATTTAAAAAAAAAATTAATATATTTTAAATCACCAATTGGAAAAGGCTTAATAGGAAAAAATAAAAATGATTTAGTAGAAATTACAACACCAGCAGGTGTTAAGAATTTTGAAATAATTGATGTTAAATATGTTTAATTATTAATTACTTTTTCAATTTCTTTAGCTGAAATTTTAAAACTATTACTAATCCAAATATTTTCTATTTGTTTTAATTTTTGACCTAACTCTCTACCTTCTTTTAAATTATAATTCTCAATTAATTGTTTTGCCTTAATTGGGAATATTGGCTGGTTTTTTGTGTTAAAAAATTCTTTAAGGTCAATAAGCTTCTTATCTATTTTTTTTGATTTAAATATAGCAAAGTTCAAGAGATCATTTAAATAATCTATATTATTATGATAAAATATTTTCCAAAGATAATCCTTTGAAAAAGTTTTTTTATCTAAATCTTTAGAAAAAATTTCTTTTAAAAAATTAACTCTCTTTTTATCTTTATTGGAAATATTAAATTTATACAAAAAGTAATCCGAGTTATCCGTATTATCAATTATCAACAAAGAAATTAAAAAAATAAAATCTCCTGACTTAAAAATTTTTAATGATTGCCCATTTAGATTTTTAAATAAATTAAGATTAATTAATTGAGGAAAAATCAAAATTATGATTTCCTTGCAAAAATCATTTTCATTTAATCTTAAAAAACCATCTGAAATTAAAAGTTTTTTTAGCTCATCCAATAATCTTTCTGAAGAAAGTTTTGAAACTCCTGTTAAATTCTGCCTAATAACTTTCTTTATGTTGGGATCGTGTTCCTTTTTACTATAATTTAAAAAAAATCTGACATACCTTAAGATTCTTAGATAATCTTCTTTTATTCTTAGTTCAGCATCTCCAATAAATTTTATTTCACCATTTTCTAGATCTTTCTTCCCATTAAAAGGATCATACAAATTTCCATTAATATCTGCATATATTGAATTTATTGTAAAATCTCTTCTTGATGCATCTTCTAGCCAATTATTTGAAAATTCGACTTTGGCATGTCTTCCGTCAGAAAAAAGGTCTTTTCTTAAAGATGTAATTTCAAAATTTTTATTGTTAATTTTTGCTGTAACAGTTCCATGATCAATGCCACTTTCATAAAAACTAATATCATTTTTTTTCAATATTTTTATAACCTCATCTGGCTTTACATTGGTTGCTAGATCTATATCGTCAACATTTTCTTTATTTAAAATTTTTCTTATACAGCCACCAACATATCTTATTTCGTTTTTTTCAGAAAAATTAGATATTGAATTAAAAATTTTTTCTATATTTGTGTTTTTTTTTATTTCTAAAAAAGAAGTTTTGTTTTTATTATTTATTTTTTGTTTAGCTAGTATTTTATTTAAAAAATTTATCATATTTGGCTGGGGCGCTAGGATTCGAACCTAGGAATGGCGGTACCAAAAACCGCTGCCTTACCACTTGGCTACGCCCCAAAATTATTTGCGTATAACACAAAAAAAAAGCTTTATATAGTTTTTGATATAATACACCAATAATTTTTATAATTTCTCCTAAATATTTTGGCCGCATTTATTGAAGCATTTTTTGAGTTAAAATATGCAATTAAACTTGCTCCTGATCCGGTCATTCTAACAAATTTAACCCTGGGTAATTTTTTCATATATTCTTTTAAGCGTTTAATTACTGGATATTTGCTGAAAACAACCTCTTCTAGATCATTTCTCGATTTTATAATGTTTTTCAAAATAAAAACTTTTTCATTTTTCTTTTTCGAAAAAATTTTAACATTTTTATAAATTTTTTTTGTAGAACAACCAATATTGGGTTTTGCTATTAAAACATATAAACCAATTTTTTTTCTAGATCTAATAACTTTTCCGCTAGAAAGCAAAATTGAATTTATTCTTTTCATTCCAATTATTACATCAGAACCAACAATATTGGCTATTTTTTTTATTTCTTTGTTTTTTAAAAAAAAAACCTTTTTGTCTAAAAAAAATTTAAAAATTGATGCAGCATTCATAGATCCTCCACCTAAACCAGATTTTAATGGTATGTTTTTTTTAACTTTGATTAGATATTTCTGGCCATTTAGAAGTCTCTTTTCGTCCAAAATTTTTAATAGTTTAGTTATTGTATTTTGTTTTAAAACACCTTTTGAAAATCTTCCATAAAAATAAACTTTATGAAAATTGTTCTTTGACTTTATTATTTGTATTTGATCACTTAAATTTACAAAAGTAATAAAACTTTCTATTTTATGTAAATTAGATTTAAGTTTGCCTACTACTTTTAAGGACAAATTAACTTTAGCATAAGATTTAATCTTTGAAACACTCATCTATTAAGTTTTATCCGGTCCAAATAATAATTTTTGTTTAATTTTATTTTTCATCTTTTCTTCAGTTTCTTCTAAATTTAAAACATTTTTCCAAAAATATTTTGCTTGTAATTTTTGATCTAGCATCCACAAGGTATCTCCGTAATGGTCATTTACGATTGGGTCATCGGGCATTAATTGTACTGCTAGTTTTAAATATTTTGCTGCATTAATATAATCTCCAATTAAATAATAACCCCATCCTACAGAGTCTATTATATAAGGGTCATCCTTTTTTTGTTTGTAAGCTTCATCCAGCATTTTGATTGCTATATTTATTTTATATTTTCTTTCTAACCAACTGTACGCCAAATAGTTTGCAACATAAGGATCTCCTGGGCTAATTTCTAAAGATTTTAATAAATCATTATCAGCTTCCTCATATTTACCTAATCTTTCAAAACTTCCCCCTCTTCTATAAAGTACATCTGCATAAGCTTCTGAATTTTGTTTAAGTTTTGGCAAAATATTTGAATATAGTTTTATAGAATTTTCGTATTTTTTTAATCTTTTATAAATGTTTCCCATATCAAAAAGTATTTCAATTGATGGTTTTTCAAATTCATTAAAATTTTTTTCAATAAAATTGAGAGAGTCTTCATCATTATCTTTTTCCGCAATAATTTGACCTATTTTTTTTATTCTATACCAATAGTAAGTTTCATCATCTCGATCAAATTTTTCTAATAAATTTCTAGCTAAATCATAATTTTTACTCTGAAAATAATTTTCTGCTAGCAAAGATAAATTATAGTAAAATTTAGGATTTAAAAAATTTGAAATATTTAAATAAAAATTAGACTGATTATAATTTTCTTGTGAAGCATGAAGATTTGCAATTAAGAAAAAAAATTCTGCTAAAACATCTGTTTCACTCTTACAGGAAAAATAATTTTTAAATTTTTCGAAATCTGATTTATCTATCCATTTTTTTGTTTGAGCAACTAACAAACTGCTTCTAATAGGATCAATTGTTGAAGAAATTTCTCTAACGATTTCATACTGTTGATTTTCAACAATGCTGCTAAGATAAAAAAACAAATATCTTGAATAATCAGCGTCTTTTGAATTAATTAGATTTAAAAAATTTGCTTTTGTTTTATTGCTATTTAAATAGCAATTCTGGAAAGAATTTGTAATCAAGCTTAGTTGACCAAAATTATTATTTTTTTTATTAATTTTTTTATTCTTAAATAAATAGATGTAACTTTTTAAAGTTTCATAAATAACTAGTTCGTAAGTTCCCATTTCTTTAAAGAATTTAAGATCGTTAATAAATTTTGAGGCATCAACAAAGTTTTTTTTTCTCAGGCTATCAAGGATGAGAATAAGTCTTGCTTCAAAAAAATTTGAATTTTCATGATTTTGCCAGTAATTAACTTGCTTAACAGCCTTAGAATACTCGCCACCAGCAATTAAAGAAAATACATATTCTTCTAAATAATTATTGTGTTTTCTCAAAACTGGTTTGGATAAATTAAAAAATTTTAAAGCTTTTTTGTTATTTTGATTATCGTAAGAAACTAAAGCGGAAAAGTAATTTGATAAATACCTCTGGTTGAATTCTTTATTATCAGTTACTTTAGAATACGTGGGAGGCTGATATAATAAAAAAATAATTATTGTAAAAAAAGACTTTAATAAATTAAATATCATATTTTTATAGTTTATGACTTTAAGTAATAAAAATCAAAATGACATAATAAGCTCAGATATAATCAATTCATATGATATTGAGTATGTTTTTAATGATAAGCCAATAAGCAGAATTATAACTAAACCTACAGTAGAGAATAAATCAAAATTATTGGAAAATTTGAAAGAAAAAATCATAAATATTGAAAATTGCGAATTCAAAAATAATGCAACTCAAATGGTATTTGGTGATGGTAATACTGATAGTCCAATAATGATTGTAGGGGAAGGACCGGGCCAAAAGGAAGATGAATTAGGCAAGCCATTTGTTGGCGATGCAGGCCAACTTCTAAATAAAATGTTTAATGCAATTAATTTAAAAAGAGAAAAAATTTATATTACAAATGTTGTAAACTATAGACCTCCTAATAATAGAAAGCCTGAGCCAGCAGAAATTAATAGATACTCAGAGTTTTTAAGAGAACATATATCAATCATTAATCCCAAAATATTAATACTTATGGGCAGCACAGCAATGGAAGCGTTGTTTGGATCCAAAATTAAAATTTCAAAAGAAAGGGGTAACTGGAAAGACTTAATAATTAATAATAAAACATATCTTACAATGATTACTTTCCACCCAGCTTATTTACTAAGACAAGCAGATCAAAAAAAATACTCTTGGGCTGATTTAAAAGAAATAAGAAAAAAGATTGATGAACTAAATTTAAAATTATAAACTTTAATTATGATAGAGTTTCACAAAAAAAGTATAAATTGGTGGAAAGAACAACTAAATATGTCTGAGTATGGCATGTTATGGTTATCTTTTATTAAAGGATTAATAATTGGCTTACTAATTTATCATTTTTTCCTTCTTTAATGAAAAAAATTGTTGCTGGCGTAGATGAAGTTGGAAGAGGAAGCTTGATTGGTCCAGTTTATGCTGCTGCAGTAATTTTCAAAAGTAAAATAAATAAAAAAATTTTAAAAGATTCTAAAAAATTATCAAAAAAAAAACGTGAAATTTTAGAGAAATATATAAAAAAAAACTCTCATTGGTCTATTGGCAAAGCTTCATTAAAAGAAATAGAAAAACTAAATATCTTAAATGCAAGTTTATTAGCCATGAAAAGAGCAATTAAAAAATTGAAGAAAAAACCTAGCTTAGTTTTAATTGATGGTAATAGAATTCCTAAAATTAAAAATTATAATATGAAATATGTAATTAAAGGAGATCAAAAAATACCTGAAATTTCTGCGGCATCAATAATTGCAAAAGTTTCTAGAGATTATTTAATTACAAAAATGTCCAAAAAATTTATTAAGTATTATTGGAATAAAAATGCAGGCTATGGAACTAAAGATCACTTATTTGCTATAAAAAAATTTGGAATAACAAAGCATCATCGAAAAAAATTCCAACCTATACACAATATATTGAGTCCCAAGTAAATAAGGTCACAATTGGACTCAAATTAATTCAATCCTAGGTTGACGTGGACTCCGGGCTGGAGTCTAATTGTTTTTTAGAAAATGATTGGATCAATTTTAAAAAATAAAATAATTAACGGAGATAGCCTTGTAGAGTTAAAAAAAATTCCTGATGAAACTTTTGATCTAATTTTTGCAGATCCACCGTACAATTTACAACTTAAAAATAATTTAATTAGACCAGATAGATCGAAGGTTAGTGCGGTAAATGATAAATGGGATAAGTTTGAAAATTTTAATTCATACGATGAATTCACAAAATCTTGGCTTTTGGAATGTAAAAGAATATTAAAAAAAAATGGAAGTATTTGGGTAATTGGAAGCTACCACAATATTTTTAGAGTTGGTTCTAAAATACAAGATTTAGGTTTTTGGATACTTAATGATGTTATATGGAGCAAAAATAATCCAATGCCAAATTTTAAAGGAACCAGGTTTACTAATGCTCACGAAACTTTAATTTGGGCTTCAAAAGATAAAAATTCTAAATACACATTTAATTATCAATCATTAAAATGTTTAAACGACGATTTACAAATGAGATCTACTTGGAACCTGCCAATTTGTAATGGAAATGAACGACTAAAACAAAAAGGTAAAAAAGTTCACTCAACTCAGAAACCTGAGTCTTTACTTCACAGAATTATATTGGCCTCTTCAAATAAGAATGACTTTATATTAGATCCATTTTTAGGCTCTGGTACTACTGCTGTAGTTGCAAAAAAACTTAGTAGAAATTTTTATGGTATTGAGAAAGAAAAAATATATTTCGAGGCCGCAAATAAAAGAATTAAAAATGCAAAAATTATCAAAGATGAATATTTAGATACCATTCAAAATAATAGATCCAAACCAAGAATTCCGTTTGGATCATTGGTTGAACTTGGAGTTATTAAACCAGGAACAAAAATTTATGATCAAAAGAAAAAAATAAATGCAAAAATTATGGTTGATGGAAGTATTAAATATCAACAATCTGAAGGATCTATTCATAAAGTAGCTGCAAAAATATTAGGTGCTGAAAGTTGTAATGGATGGACTTACTGGCACTATCAATCAGGAGATACACTAAGACCTATAGATGAATTAAGAGAGAGATTAAGGCCAAGATATTAATTCTTGTATATTTTTCCTAAGTAATTTTCTAAAAATTTTTTATTTTTTGATAAATATTTCAAAAATATATTTCTTAAAAATATTGTAAAAGGATTTGATAAATGAAAAGCAAAATAATTAAGCATTGATCTAGAATTCACCGCTTTTATTTTTTCATTTCTTTTTTGATAATAATTGTCAGTATTATTTTCAATTTCATCGTACGCATCTTTTGAAGATGCTATTGATTGTGATGCTCCCTGTGCAAAAGAAGGTGGAAAAGCGTAAAGAGCATCCCCTACTAAAAAAATATTTTTTTTACTAGGCTTGCTTAAGCCATTACTTCTAAATATTGGAAATGACTTTAAATTTTCAATTTTATCTTTAAATTTCACTGGAGTTTTTGATAATATTTCATTCATCAATGTTTCTAAAAAATCACTATTCTGAAAGTAATTTTGATCATTTATTTGCTCTTTTTTTAAATTTTTTCTTATTATTGATATAAAATTAAACTCGTTATTTTGATTTACTGGATATATTACAAAATGAAAGTTAGGTCCTAAATATAAGGAAATGTCATTATTTTCAAAATTTTTTAAAGAACCTCTTAATGCAATTGAATTTAAATATTTAGGTCTACTATCTTTGTCAATTATGATTGATTTACTTTTTGAAAAAACACCGTCTGATAAGATCAAATAATCAAAAGTTTCGTAATTATTATCTAAAAATTTTAAATTAATTTTATTTTCGAAGCTAACATCGCTTAATTCACTGTTATAATTGATTTTTTCTTTAGGAATATTTTTTAATAAAAAATTCAATAATGTTGATCTTTTTAAGGTTGTATATCTATTTTTCTCATAATTAAATTTTGAAATATCAATATCGCAAATTTTATTGAAGCTTTTAGCATCATAAAAAATTACCTTTTTAGGAAAATAAACTTTTTGCGATTCAATATCTGAAAAACCTATTTCATTTAATAATTTTATACTATTTACTGAAAGCTGAATTCCATAACCATCATCTAGTTCAAAACGTGATTTCTTTTCAAAAATTTTATAACTATAATTTTTATTTTTCTCTAATAAATTTGCAAAATATAATCCTGAAATTCCCCCCCCTATAATTGCTATTTTTTTCATTTTTATTTTGAAACCGATCTAAAAATTTTTTTAGTAAATGAAGTTAAAATATATCTATTTATATTATTTTTATCCAACAATAGATTACCAGTGGATTTTAAATTTTTATTTTTTTCATTAATAATAATCTTCATATGCATATTGGACATTTTAACATTAATTCTTTTTTTTATTGTAGATTTATATTTTTTCTTATTTATTTCTTTCATAGGGAAAATTAGAAAGTTTTTTAAAAAATTAAATTTATTATTTTTAATTAAAAAATATTTATTGTTTTTTTTAAACACGTCTGCCTGGAAATACTTTATTTTATCAAACTTATTTTTTTTATTTATTTGAAAATCTTTTTTCTTATATGCGATACACATTTTTTTTATTGGACATTCGTGACATATAGGAGTTGTAGGTTTGCAAATCAAAGCTCCAATTTCCATAATTGCTTGTGCATAATCGTTTGATCTATTAGACTTACCAAAAAAAGATTTTTTTTTATTCAAATTATCTTTGGTAATATCTTGTTGATTTTTTAAAAATAAAACTCTCTTTAAAATCCTCTCTACATTGCCATCTAAAGGGATAAACTGTTTGTTAAAAACAATAGCCATTATTGCTGCAGAAGTATATTCGCCAATTCCTGGTAATGATTTTAGTTTATCAATATTGCTGGGTAAATTTCCATTAAATTCTTCAATAATTTTTTTTGCTGTTTTTTTTAAATTTCTTGCACGTGAATAATAGCCTAGACCTTCCCAACATTTTAAAAGTTTTTGATCATTTGTTTTAGCTAATGATTTTAGATTGGGTATTTTTTTTATAAAATTTTTAAAATAAGGTATTACTGTTTTAACCTGGGTTTGTTGCAACATAAATTCACTTACTAATGTAAAATATTGTTTTTGTTTTTTAGAAACATGTTTTCTCCAGGGCAAAATTCTTTTATTATTATCGTACCAATGTAGAATTTTTTTTGGTATGTTTTGATTGTTCATATGGAATTTAAATATAATACTAAGCAGAGAACAAGAAGCATTCAAGGATTAAGATCTTTTAAAGATACTTTGCCCACAAATATAAAAAAAGTTATTAAAAGAAAGGGCCTTATATACTCAAAAATTTTAGACAATTGGAGATATATAGTTGGAAATGAACTATTTAAAATATGCTACCCAAAATCATTTAAAAACTCAAACAGACTGGGCTCAAGTTGTTTAAATATAATGGTCAAAAGAGGTCACGAAGTGGACATGGAATATTCAAAAAAAAACATAATTAATAAAATAAATACTTTTTTTGGATATAATGTAGTTGAGAAACTAAAATTAGTCACTTTTGAAGGAGAGCAAGAAAAATTTAAAGAAAATTTAAAGAAAGATCTTAAAAAAAATCACTATTATAAAAAAATATCTGATATAAAAAATGATAAAATTAAAAAATCTTTAATTGAACTGAGCAAAGTATTTAAAAAAAAATGAAAAAAATAATTTTAACTATTTTTTTTCTTCTATCTATATGTAATTCCGTTAGCTCAGATACTAAAATAAATCCTATAAATGAAGGTGATATTGACGCAAAAATAAATTTGATTCTTTACGAATCTCTAACATGCGGACACTGTGCAGATTTTCATAAAAAAATATATCCTGAACTAAAGAAAGATTTTATCGAAAAGGGTTTGGTAAAAATTGAATTCAGAAGCTTTCCTCTTGACATGATGGCATTCAATGCATCAAAAATTGCTCATTGCAAAAATGATGGTAACTCCAAGATACTTCATTTCTTATATATGAATCAAAATAAATGGGTAAAAGGAAGTACTATTGAAGAAGCAAATACTAATTTAAAAAATCTTTTAGACTCTGAAAAATTTGATTTAAATTTTGATAAATGCATTAATAACAAAGAAATTGAGGACCACGTATTAGAAGATCGAATCGAGGGTGTAAAAAAATTTGATGTAAATGCTACTCCTACTTTAATAATTAATGATAAAAAGTTCGATAAACCGCTAGACTACAAAAATTTGAAAAAAACTCTGGAAAAACTGATATAAGTTATTGAATGGAGTTTAAAAAAATCCAGTTAAATGGATTCAAGTCTTTTGCAGAAAAAACAAACTTTCTAATAGAGGAAGGTTTAACTGGAATTGTTGGTCCTAATGGTTGTGGCAAATCTAATATAGTTGAAGCTCTAAGATGGGGCATGGGAGAAACTTCTGCAAAGAGTATGCGTGGATCAGGAATGGAAGATGTTATATTCTCAGGTACTTCAAATAAGCCTTCAAAAAATATAGCAGAAGTATCAATTAATTTATCTAATCATGATAAAGAAGGGCCTTATCAATATAAAAATCTAGATGAAATTGAAATTAGAAGGAAAATAGAAAAAGACAAAGGTTCAAAGTTTTATCTTAATGGAAAAGAAGTTAGGGCTAAAGACGCTCAGATGTTTTTTGCAGATTTATCAACTGGTGCACACTCTCCTTCCATAATAAGCCAAGGAAGAATAGGAGCATTAGTTACTGCTAAACCTGTTGATAGAAGAACAATTTTAGAAGAAGCCGCAGGAATAGCTGGCTTACATGCAAGAAGACACGAGGCAGAACTTAGATTAAATGCCGCTGAAAATAATTTAAAAAGAGCCGATGAATTAAGAAAGCAGCAAGAAAAACAATTAATAAATCTACAAAAACAAGCAGAAGAAGCAACTAGATATAAATTAATTTCCGAAGAAATTAAAAAAATTGAAGCGGGACTATATTTTTTAAGACTCAAAGATATTGATAAAGAAATAAAATTAGAAAATGAAATAAATAGTGAAGCAGAAAATGAGGTAAAAAAGTATAATGAAAAGATTAGTGAAATAGAAAAAAATATTAAAATAGAGACTGAAAAAGTAGATCCTGTAAGAGAAAAAAATATTGAGAATTTATCTAAAATTCAAAGGTTAAACCTAGAATTAAAAAATATAGACGAGGAAAATACTAGAATTATAACTGAAATAGAGGATATTAGAAAATCATTAAAAACAATTGATGAAGATATAGATAGAGAAAAAAGCATTGTTATTGATGCAAAATCAAATGAAAAAAGGCTAAAGGAAGAAAAATCTGAATTAATTGAAATAGACTCAAAATATTATGATACAGAAAAACAATCTAACGAGGATTTAGATGTAACAAAAAACAGATTAAATATTGAAATAGATAAAGTTAAAGAACTTATAAACGCAAAAAAAAATGATGAAGCAATAACTATTCTTGATAACTGTAAAATGATAATAGAAGCATATGCTGACAGTTATAGTAAAAATCAAAATATAAAAAATGAATCAATTAAAAGAAAAGAAAGAATTAAAATAATAGAAACAGAGATAGAAAGCTGGAAAAATCTACTAATTAATTCAGAAAAAATGGTAAATGAATTAAATGATAGAAAAAATAAATTAACTCTAAAATTATCTGAGCTTGAAAAACAACCTCAATCACAAGCAGAAAAAAAAGGTCAAATCTCTGAAAATTTAAGATTGTCTGAAAAAGAAAAATTAGAAAATGAAACTATTATTGAAGAAATCGACAATAAAATTGTTGAACTTCGAAATGAATTAAACTCTACAAAAGAAAATACTATAGAAATAAGAGAAAGAAAAGCCAGCTCGGGCGCAACAATAGACGGTTTAAATAAAAGAAAAGATGATTTACTTGAGAGAGTAGAAACTGAACTGGAACTTACTGAAAATAATATTTTAGATTATTCAAATTTAGATAAAAATGAAGAATTTCCAGATGCAGTTACACAAGAAGAATTGTTAGATGAAAAAAAAAGAGGAAGGGAAAAGTTGGGTTCTGTTAATTTAAGAGCCGATGAAGAAACAAATAAATATAAAGTTGAAATTGGAAAAATGGAACAAGATCGTAAAGATTTAGTTTCTGCTATTATAAAACTTAAAGAAAGTATAAACGAATTAAATCATAAAGGCAGAGAGAGACTTTTAGAAGCCTTTGAAAAAGTTAATAGAAAGTTTAATGAAGTTTATACAAAATTATTTAATGGTGGAAATGCAAAATTAGAATTGGTGGACTCGGAAGATCCTTTAGATGCTGGACTTGAAATGCTTGTAAGTCCACCCGGTAAAAGACTTCAATCAATTACTTTATTATCTGGTGGGGAACAAGCTTTAACAGCTCTATCTTTAATTTTTGCAGTTTTTCTAACTAACCCAGCGCCAATATGTGTGCTCGACGAGGTAGATGCTCCACTGGATGATGCCAATGTTACAAGATTTTGCAATTTGCTAGAAGAATTAACAAAAATTACATCAACTAGATTCATAATTGTTACACACCATGCATTAACAATGTCAAAAATGAATAGATTGTATGGTGTTACAATGCCTGAAAAAGGTATAAGTCAGCTTGTTGCTGTAGACTTGCAAAAAGCTGAAAGTATGGTTGCCTAAATTAAATGTCAAATGACCAGTTTAAAATTCGCCTAAAAATTGCAAAAGACAAAATAAAATCTAAAAATAACAGCAATAAAATTGAAAAAAAATCTAGTTTAGGCGCAGCTTTCAAAATGAGCACAGAGTTAGTTTCTGCTGTAGCAGTTGGGACAATTATTGGGTTTATTTTAGACAATTGGTTTGGTACTAAACCCTGGTTAATTTTAATATTCTTTTTTGTAGGTGTAATTGCTGGAATAATGAACGTAATAAAATCTGCAAAAAAGATGCAAAAATAGATTGTAAATTATGGCAGCAAACCCAATGCACCAATTCAACGTTTACCGTATTGGTCCAGAAATAAAATTAGGTGAAATAGATATTTCTTTCACTAATGCAAGTCTGTTTATGGTTATTAGCTCAATAGCTATATTAATTATATTTAATGTTGGGTCAAAAAAAAATTCTCTAATTCCAGATAAAATTCAATTGCTCGCTGAATTAAGTTACTCATTCATATCAAAAATGATTAGCGATACAGCTGGCTCAAAAGCAAAACCTTACTTTTCATTTATATTTTCATTATTCATGTTTGTTCTTTTTTGCAATATGTTTGGAATGATACCTTATTCATTTACAGTAACAAGTCACATAATAGTAACCTTTGTATTGGCCGCTTTTATATTTTTAGGAGTAACGGTTATAGGATTTATTAAACACGGTCTTGGATATTTAAAACTTTTTGTTCCTAGTGGTGTTCCAATGGTTTTATTGCCTTTAATCGTAGTTATTGAAATAATTTCTTATTTAAGTAGACCAATTAGTTTATCTGTTCGTTTGTTTGCTAATATGATGGCTGGTCATACTATGATGAAAGTATTCGGAGGCTTTGTAGTAAGCCTAGGAATAATTGGCGGATGGCTTCCGCTAAGTTTTTCGGTTGCATTAACTGGTTTGGAGATATTAGTTGCTTTTCTTCAAGCTTATGTTTTTGCAATATTAACATGCATATATTTAAATGATGCATTAAATTTACACCATTAAAAAAAGGAGGATATAATGGAATTAGAAGCAGCAAAAATGATAGGAGCAGGACTGGCGGCAATTGCTTTAGCTGGTGCTGGTGTTGGAATTGGAATTATTTTTGGTAATTACCTTTCTGGCGCAATGAGAAATCCATCTGCAGCTCAAAAACAATTTCCTAATTTGCTTTTAGGATTTGCTTTAGCTGAAGCGACAGGATTATTTGGACTAGTAGTTGCATTAATTATTTTATTTGCATTTTAGTTAATGTTAAAAAAAATAATTTTAAAAATTTTACTTATAAATTTTGTTTTTTGTGCTTTAGCACAAAGTGCAG
>CACAMG010000006.1 GCA_902533585.1 uncultured Pelagibacteraceae bacterium | reverse complement strand
AATTTCTTTTAAAGATCTTGTGGATTCTTCATCTGGACATGAGACTCTAACTAAATCAGCTCCCTCTTTTGCAAGTTCATTTATTTGATTTATTGTTTTTCTAGAGTCGCTTGTTAATGTATTTGTCATTGATTGTACAGAAATTGCATTATCGCCACCAATTAAAACATTACCTACTTTTACTACTCTTGTTTTTCTCCTATTAATGTCTCTAAAAGGTCTAAGACTCATTTATTAGTTGCTTAATTTAAATTCTTTGTGAAGTGCGGATATAGCTTTTTTTAAATTTTTTTTATTAATTAAAACTGAAATCTTTATTTCTGATGTGGAAATAACTAAAATATTAATTCCATTATCAGCTAATGTTTGAAACATTCTATATGTTACACCAGGCGTGGTTATCATTCCAACTCCAATAATCGAAACTTTTGATACTTTTTTGTCTAAAATTATATTTTTATACTTTATTTTCTTATTTTGTTTAAGAAGTCTTAACGTTTTTGACGAATCATCAAGTTTTATAGTAAATGTCAAATCAGTTTCTCTACCATCTGCAGATATATTTTGTACGACCATGTCAACATTTACAAAATTTTTTGAAAGAGGTTTAAATATAGCTGCTGCTACACCGGGTCTGTCTTTGACTCCAACTAAAGTCACTTTTGCATCGTTTTTTGTTGATGTTATTCCTGTAATTATTTTATTTCTAAATATATTTTTTCTTTTTGTAATTAAAGTTCCAGTTTTATTAACAAATGAAGATTTTACATCAATGTCAATTCTATTTAATCTTGCGTCTTGTATAGCATTTGGTTGCATAACTTTTGCCCCTAAAGATGCCATTTCTAGCATCTCCTCATATGAAATAATTTTTATTTTTTTTGCTTTTTTTAAATTATTTGGATCGGTAGTATAAATTCCTTGAACATCTGTATATATTATACATTTTTGTGCTTTAAAAAATTTTGCGCACATTATTGCGGAAGCATCGGATCCGCCTCTTCCTAATGTTGTTATTCTATTATGTTCATTAATTCCCTGAAAACCTGTGATAACAGGTATGCCTCCTGAACTTAAATATTTAATAATTTTTTTTTTATTTATTTTGCTTATTCTTGAAGAACCATGTGGTCCCTCTGTTAATATTGGAATTTGCCAACTCATCCATGATTGTGATTTATACCCAAGATGATTTAACCTGCCTGCTATCAAAGCACATGATGCCTGTTCCCCTGAAGAAATAAGAGCATCATGCTCTGATGAAATAAAATTATTGCTTATATTTTTTGATTTTTTTATTAAATCATTAGTTGTTCCGCTCATCGCAGATGAAACTACAATAACTTTATATCTTTTTTTTACATAACTAATTACTATATTAGCTACTTTTTTAATCCTATCCGTTGTACCTACCGAGGTGCCGCCAAACTTTAATACTACGATTTTCATTGATAATATTTTTTTTAAAAAATTAAAATATATTGATAAAATACATCTTAATTGTAATGTCAACTATCAATGAGAAGAAACACAATAAATGATGATGAAATAAAAAAATTCTCAGAATTAGCGGCTGAGTGGTGGAATCCAGAAGGAAAGTTTAAACCATTACATAAATTTAACCCGATAAGGATACGCTATATTAAGGATAATATAGTCAATCATTTTAAAATTCATCATAAAAATAGACCTCTAAAAAATCTTGATATTTTAGATATAGGTTGTGGAGGTGGACTACTTTCTGAACCTATGAGTAGATTAGGTGGAAACGTGACTGGAATCGATGCTTCAGAAAAAAATATTAAAATCGCAAAATTACATATGAAAAAAAGTAAGTTAAAAATTAATTATATATGTTCATCTCCTGAAACATTAAAAATAAAAAAAAAATTTGATATAATTTTAAATATGGAAATAATTGAACATGTTGATGATGTAAATTTTTTTTTAAAAAAAAGTTCAGAACTTTTAAAAAAAGATGGCTTAATGTTTGTAGCTACATTAAATAAAACTTTAAAATCTTATATATTTGCAATTGTTGGTGCCGAATATATTTTAAGATGGCTACCTATAGGGACCCATGACTGGAACAAATTTATAGAACCGACAAAGCTAATTAAAATTGGAAATAATAATTCTTTAAAATTAAAAAAAATTTATGGAATGAAATTCAATCCTATTGTCAATGAATGGAAAATAAGCAATGATAAATCAGTAAATTATATTGTTAACTTTAAAAAAATTTAGTTTTCGTTATCATTTATCCAAGGAATTGTTTCTGTTTCAATTCCTTCTTCTTTTAATTCTTGAACTTCATCTTGCGTTGCATTTCCATATATGCCTTTTTTTTTCATTTTTATTATTATAGTGTATAGAACGTGCTTCATATGTAAAATTATCACCCACATAGTGGAAATTTTTTTTTATAAATTGTTGATATTCTTTAATTTTGTTTTTTATTTTTTTAATTTTTTTATTTGTTATAAACTTTGTATCCTTTTTTGTATTTAATAGATTTGGTGACATTAAAGATTTCTCAATATTTGTAGATTTACAATTTTGACAATTCAAATATTTTAGTCTTTTTAGCTTTTCAAATTCTTTTGAAGAAGCAAACCAACTATCAAAAACATTGGAGCAATTTTTACAAGTAAGCTTATATTTAATCATTATAAATGCTAATTATTATTTTTATTAATTGAATTCATTATCATGTTCTATAGTCAGAATTAATTTCAATATATTTTTTTGTTAAATCCATTGTATATGCTGTAAAATTTTTTTTTCCCAATCCTAAATCTACAAGTATATCGATTTTTTCACCTTTCATATATTGTTCAACATCATTTTCTGAATAAGAAATTGATAAATTTCCTTTTTCAACTATTTTATGTGGACCTATCTTTAACGATAGTTTTTTTAGATCTAATTTAACATTTGCTTTACCTATGGCCATAAGTATTCTTCCAAAATTTGCATCACCCGCTGCTAAAGCAGTTTTAACTAAAGGTGAATTTGCAATGGAAAATGAAATTTTTTTTGCATCGGTTTCCTTGTTACAATTTATAGTTTTTATAGTAATAAATTTCGAAGCTCCCTCTCCGTCTGCAGCAACTCTCTTTGCTAAATTTAAAAGTACATTATGCAAGCAATCATTAAACTGATTAATTGAAGGATCGGTAATTTTTTTAATTTCTTTATTATTGGCTTCACACGTTGAAAATATCGAAACCATATCATTTGTACTGGTATCTCCATCACAAGAGATTGCATTGAATGTTGTTTCTATATTTTTTTTTATTAAATGTTTTAATATACTTGGGGATAAGTTTGCATCTGTAAAAACAAATCCCAATGTCGTGGCCATATTAGGAAATATCATTCCTGAACCTTTTGCAATACCATATATTTTTACATTTGTTTTTCCAATTTTACATTCTTCCATAGCAACTTTTGGTTTTAGATCGGTTGTTAGAATTCCCATAGCAGCTTTTATCCAAATATATTTATTTTGTGTATATTTAATTTTTTCTATCAATTCAGGAATACAAAATTTTATTTTTTTAGTTGGGTAAGGCTCGCCAATTGTTCCTGTGCAAGCAAACAATATTTCTGTAGGCTTTATTTTTTGAGCTACCTCTTCATCTTCTTTTTGTTTTTGTGATAGTTGCTCAGATAAATCTATAGCCAATTCTTTAAGTCCCTCAAAACCTGGTTTTCCTGTAAATGCGTTTGCATTTCTAGTGTTTATCAATAATGCTTTTATTTTTTTACTCTTTATTTTTTTGTTCCATTTAATATTTTCAGAAATTATTTTTGATTGGGTGTAAACTGAATAGTAATTAGCCCCTTTTCTAAAATAAAACAAAACAAGATCATCTCTTTTGCTATTGTATAATTTTGCACTTATTGTCGACAACGAAACGCCATCTAAATGATCTAAATCTTGAAAATCACCCATTTTTGAGTTTTTTGATCCTGAGCCAAATAAGTTGTTTATGTCCATAACCTTGCTATTTAAAAAATAAATTAAGTAATTATATAAAACTGAATAAATAAATTATATAAAAAAATATATTAATGCTTAATCCTTTAAATTTAATATCTAAATTTATAAAATCTGGCACCCAGAAGGAGCTTAATAGAATTAACAAAATTGTGCTGCAAATTAATAGTTTTGAGGATGATATTTCAAAACTATCTGATAAAGAATTTCCAAAAAAAACATTGGAATTAATACAAAAAATAAAAGATGGAGAATCTTTAAACAATATATTGCCATTTGCTTTTGCACTTGTCCGAGAGGCTTCTAAAAGAATCACAAATGAAAGGCACTTTGATGTTCAAATGGTTGGGGGTGTAGTATTGCATGAAAACAAAATTGCAGAAATGAAAACTGGGGAAGGTAAAACTTTAACTATAGCTCTAGCTGCATATTTAAATGCTCTAAATAAAAAAGGAGTCCATGTTGTTACTGTCAATGATTACCTTGCTAAGAGGGACTGTGAGAATATGGGAAAAATTTACAATTTTTTAGGCCTTAGTTGTGGCTACATAAATAACATTCAGTCAGACGATGAAAGAAAAAAAAATTATAATTGTGATATTACATATGCAACAAATAGTGAGCTTGGATTTGATTATTTAAGAGACAACATGAAGTTTGATCCAATCTCGTTAGTTCAAAGAGCTCATAATTATGCAATAGTAGATGAAATTGATTCATGTTTAATTGATGAAGCAAGAACTCCTTTGATTATTTCAGGAGCAGTGGAAGACAAAGCTAATCAGTATAATATAATTGATAAATTGATAAAAAAATTGGATCAAAAAGATTTTGAAGTAGATGAAAAAGATAAAAATATTTTGTTAACAAACGCAGGTGTTGATAATGTTGAAAAAATTTTTTCTAGTGCGGGAATTTTAAAAAATAATAATTTTTATGATCCAGAAAATTTAAGCTTAGTTCACCATGTCAATCAAGCTCTTAGAGCAAACCATCTCTTTAAAAATGGAAGAGACTATATTGTAAAAGATGAGCAAGTAATAATTATTGATGAACAAACCGGAAGACAACTTCCTGGGCGACGTTTTGGAGACGGTCTTCATCAGAGTTTGGAAGCAAAGGAAAGAGTTGAAATCCAATCTGAAAATCAGACTTTGGCATCAATTACCTATCAAAATTATTTTAAATTATATTCAAAACTCGCTGGTTGCACAGGAACAGCTGCGACGGAATCAGAAGAATTTTTTGAAATCTACAATCTTCCAGTGGTATCAATTCCTACAAATAAAAAAATGATTAGAAAGGATTGGAACGACCAAATATTTAGAACTGCTATTGAAAAAGATAATGCAATTATAAAAAAGATTTCTGAACTACATAAAAAAGGTCAACCTTTATTAATTTTTACAGCAAGTATTAATAAATCAGAACATTATTCAAATTTATTAAAATCAAAAGGTTTAAAACATATAGTTTTAAATGCCAAAAACCATGAGAAAGAAGCTGATGTAATAGCAAATGCCGGTAAAAAAAATTCTGTAATAATAACAACTAGTATCTCGGGAAGAGGTGTTGACATAAAATTAGGAGGTAAAAATGAAGACGAGATTAATCTTAAAAAAAATAAAGATGAAATTAAACTTTTAGGTGGATTATTTGTTATTGGTACAGAAAGGATGGAAAGCAGAAGGGTAGATAATCAAGCCAGAGGAAGATCTGGTCGGCAAGGAGACGAAGGAAATTCTATTTTTTTTGTTAGTTTGGAAGATGACCTTATGAGAATTTTTGGCTCAGAATCAATGAACAATATACTGCAAAAACTTGGTTTAAAAGATGGGGAAAGCATAGATCATCCTTGGATAAATAAAGCGCTAGAAAGAGCACAACAAAAAGTTGAGGCAAGAAATTTTGATATAAGAAAAACACTGCTAAAATTCGATAATGTATTAAACGACCAAAGACATGTAATTTATAATCAGAGAAACAATGTTATAAATAATAAACAAGCAGAAAATTATGCTGATGACTTCCTAGATGAAATAATTTTTCAACTACAAGAAAGTAAAAAAAAATATTTATCTAATCCAAAAAATAGTGATTTTTCCAATCAATTAGGATCATATTTGGGCAAAGCATTTCAAGAAAACGAAACTGAAGACCTAATAAAATTAAATAATGAAAAATTTTCAGAAAAAATTAAATATAAATTTAAAGAAAAGCGACAAGAAAGAATAAAGTTTTTAGGGGTTAATCAAGCTCAAGAAATTGAAAAAAGAATTTTTATACAATTAATCGATCAAAATTGGAAAATGCATATCCAATATCTTGAACAATTAAGACAAGTTATTGGACTTAGGTCTTATGGACAAAGAGATCCTTTAGTCGAATATAAAAAAGAATCTTTCTTATTATTTGAAAATTTACTAGAAAAATTAAAATCAGATTTAATAAAAATACTTTTTAATATTAAGCTAGTTGAAAAAAAAGAAGAAGAATTTAAACCAACTAAAATTGATCCAAAATATATTGGAAAAAAAATGGGGAGAAATGAACCTTGTTTTTGTGGATCAGGTAAAAAATTTAAACATTGTTGTGGGGCTTTATAAATAAATGCTAACAATAATAAAAGTTAAAATTATTAAAATTATTACAGCTAAAAGATTTTTATTTTTATAAAAATTTTTCATTATTTTATCAAAAACAGATTCTTTCATTGTCAGAGTTTCTTCTACATTCTTTTGCTTTGTAAAGCCTCTATTTCTTCCTATTGATAAAAATTTATTCTTCCTTTGAGTAATAATATCTTCTTTGCTCATATTTGAAAAAAAATCTAAATTTTTTTTCAGTGAAATTCTTACATTTTCTAGTATTTGACTCTTGTCCCTGTGTGCACCACCTGTAGGTTCAGGAATAATTTCATCAATGATTTCTAAATTTAGTAAATCTTTTGAAGATAATTTCATTGCTGTTGAGGCTTCTAAAGTTTTTTTTGGATCTCTCCATAAAATAGTTGCACATCCTTCAGGGGAAATTACAGAATATATTGCATTTTCAAGCATTAAAACTTTATTTGATGATGCCAAGGCTATCGCCCCTCCTGATCCTCCTTCTCCAATAATTATAGAAATTGATGGTACAGATAGTTCCATACAACATTCAATTGATTTTGCTATAGCTTCTGCCTGTCCTCTCTCTTCGGCTCCAACTCCAGGATAAGCTCCAGGTGTATCAATAAATGTTATTACTGGAATTTTAAATTTTTCTGCCAGTTTTCTTAATCTATTTGCCTTACGATAGCCTTCTGGCCGATTCATTCCAAAATTTCTTTCAAGCCTACTTTCTAAATCTTCTCCTTTTTCTTGACCAATAACTAAAACTGAAAAACCATTAAATCTGCCAAATCCTGAAATTAAAGATTTATCTTCTCCGTAAAATCTATCACCTGAAAGAGGAATAAAATCTTTAAAAAGATTATCTATAAAAAATTTAGCTTTTGGCCTATCCTCATGCCTCGCCACCAAAGTAGTTTGCCACGGGTTAAGATTTGAATAAATATCTTTTAACTTGCCATCTATATCTCTTTGTAAATTAGAAATTTTTTCTGTATCTACTTCTGAAAGCCCTTCCTGGTTATAAGGATCCTTGAGTTTTTCTAGCTCAGCTTCAAGGTTTTTTACTTCCACTTCGAAATTAAGATAATTTTTCATCAGAAATTCATTTATTATATCTAAAAAAGGCAATAAAATGTTGTAAAAAAATTATTATTAACTCAAATCGTTTATTTTTCATTATTTTCAAATCCAGAAAGATAAAATAGTAGAGTTAAAAGGCCAAAAATGAGTGAAAAATATATTAAAATTGGAAATTTATCGGTATCAGAAGTTTTATATACTTTTATTAATAAAGAGTTAATTCCTGGAACTAAAATTGATGAAAAAAAATTTTGGGATGGTTTTGATAAAACTGTTCACGAACTTGCTCCTAAAAATAAAGAATTACTAAAAACAAGAGAGAAACTTCAAAATAGTATTAATACTTGGCATCAACAAAATAATGAAAAAGAATTTAACAAAAGAGACTATAAAAATTTTTTATTAAAAATTGGATATTTAAAAAAAGAAGGCAAAGATTTTCAAATTGAAACTAAAAATATAGATGAAGAAATATCTCATATTCCGGGTCCTCAATTAGTAGTACCAATTATGAATTCAAGATACACATTAAACGCTGCTAATGCCAGATGGATGAGTTTGTATGATAGCCTTTACGGCACAGATATTATTGAGTCTGAAGAATCTGCTATTGAAAGGTATGATCCAGAGAGAGGAGAAAAAGTAATAAAATACACAAAAGAATTTTTAGATAAATATTTTAGTTTAAAAAATTTTAGCTGGAACAAGGTAAATAAAATTGAATTTAAAAAAAATAATCTATATTTGATTTCTAGCAATGCTCAAACAACGTTAGAAAATGATGAAAAATTTGTTGGATACAGAGGGGAAGCAAATAGACCTGGTGCAATAATTTTAAAAAATAACAATTTACATATAGAAATTATAATTAACCCCAATGCATTTAGTGCAAAAAATGATAACGCTGGAATCAGCGACATTATAGTTGAATCTGCAATTTCAACGATATGTGATCATGAAGATTCTGTAGCAGCTGTTGATGCGGAAGATAAGGTTATAGGTTATAAAAATTGGCTAGGCTTAATGAAAGGTAATTTGTCTACAGAATTTGAAAAAGGTGGAAAAAAATATTTACGAAAATTAAATCCCGACAGAAGTTATATAACAAAAAATGGAAAAAAATCTAAACTACATGGTCGTGCTTTATTATTAAATAGAAATGTAGGTCATTTAATGACAAATCCATCTATTCTATTAAAAGATGGCTCTGAAATTCCTGAAGGAATATTAGATGCTTTCATTACTTCATTTGCTTGCATACATGACTTTAAAAAAAAAGGTAATTCTAGAAAACAGTCTATATATATAGTTAAACCAAAAATGCATGGCCCTGATGAATGCAAATTTACTGATTTAATTTTTAGCAAGGTTGAGCAAGTTCTAGAATTAAATAAAAATACAATAAAAGTAGGTATAATGGACGAAGAAAGAAGAACTTCGGTAAATTTAAAGGAATGTATAAGAAATTTAAAAAAAAGAGTTTTCTTTATTAACACGGGTTTTTTAGATCGTACTGGAGATGAAATTCATACATCAATGGAAGCTGGAATAATGATTAGAAAAGGAGAAATGAAATCATCTAAATGGATAAGCGCTTACGAAAATAATAATGTTTATATTGGTTTAAAATGTGGATTTTCCAATATAGCTCAAATAGGAAAAGGAATGTGGGCAATGCCAGACAAAATGAAAGATATGATGGAACAGAAAATTAGTCATTTAGAATCAGGAGCAAACTGTGCTTGGGTTCCATCTCCTACAGCGGCAGCGCTTCATTCTCTTCATTACCATAAAATTGATATTTTTAAAAAACATAAAGAACTAAAAAAATTAGTAAAATCAAGGCTTGATGATTTATTAACAATTCCTGTTACAAGTAAACCTAATTGGCCTTTGAATGAAATAAATAATGAAATTTCTAACTCCGCTCAAACTATTCTTGGATACGTAGTTAGATGGATAGATCAAGGAGTTGGGTGTTCAAAAGTTCCTGATATTAACAACATTGGTCTTATGGAAGACAGAGCAACTCTTAGAATTTCATCTCAACACATTGCAAATTGGCTTCATCATGGAATTTGTAGTAAAAAACAAGTATTAGAAATAATGAAAAAAATGGCAAAAATCGTCGATAAACAAAATGAAGAAGATAAATATTACCAAAAAATGTCTCCAAATTATGACAGATCAATCGCTTTTAAAACTGCTTGTGAGTTAATTTTTCAAGGCAGAAATCAAATATCAGGATATACTGAGCCTTTATTGCACTTAAACAGATTAATTAAAAAAAATTAATTTTTTTTATATATTTTTTCTATTTTTAAAAGCTGAAATTAAAGTTCCATCATCTAAATTTTCAATTTCTCCGCCTACTGGAAGCCCTTGCGCCAACTTTGAAATTTTAACATTTGTTTCACTTAATGCATCTTGAATATAAAATGCTGTTGTTTGACCTTCTATTGTTGCACTAGTAGCCAAGATAACTTCTTCTATATTTTCTTTTTCTATTCTTTCCTTTAATGAATCTATGAGTAAATCTTCTTTTCTTTGGGAGCTGCTGTTTGAAATAGTTCCGCCTAAAATATGAAAATAACCTTGATAAACACTTGAATTTTCTATGCTCCATTGATCAGCTATATTTTCAACAACACATATTTTATTGTATTTTTTTTTATTATTTTCACAATTATTACACCCTGACAAATTAGACTTCAGTGTCCCGCAATTTTTACATCTTGAAATATTTTTAAAAAGATCTGCAAGCGCATTTACCATGGGTTTCATCAACTCATCTCTATTATTTATTAATTTAAGAATAATTCTACGTGATGATCTGGGTCCAAGTCCTGGCAACTTCGAGATTAACTTTGCTAAAACTTCAATTTCATTAATGGTTGCCATCGAGAATCTATAAAGGCCACTTAAAACCTGGAATACCAAAACTTCCAGTTGCTTTTGAAATTTCTTCAGAAGTTATTGTCTTTAATTTTGATTTAGCGTTATTATGCGCCGCTGTAATTAAATCTTCAATTATAGTTTTTTCTTCTTTTAAAATTTCTGGTGTTAACTCCAATTTTATCATTTCTCCATCTCCATTGAGAATAACTTTTACTAAGTTTGCTCCTGACACACCAACGACTTCTATTTTTTTAATCCTGTCTTGACTTTCTTTCATTTTGGCCTCTAATTCTTTAGCCTTATCTAATATTTTATTAAAATCGGTCATTTAATCTTTATCTTCTATCTCTACATCTATTAGCTCTGCATCAGGAAATAAATTCATTACTTTTTTATAAATTTCATTTTTTTTTTCTAACTCTAGAAGATCCATTTTTTTTAAATACTTTTTTTGCTTTATTGATGGTAGGCCCTCTCTTTTGGAAAGTGTAATAATCCATCTAAGATTTGTCCATTCAAATAGTTTATTTGCCAAATTCTTTACAAAATCTTTATCTAAATTCACATTAAAAGAAATTTCAATTCTTTGATTATCAAAACTTACTAGATTTACATTGTTTTCAAGCTCATATTTTAAATTAAATTCTTTTTTTTGACTACAAATTTTTACTAGATGTTCAAAATTATCTATATTCATTGAAATATTTTTGTCATCAATTTGCTTTTTTGGTTCAGGAGATTCTTTTTGTGAAATATTTTTTATTTGGCTTATTGTCTTATTGTTAATATTCAAATTTTCATCATTAAGATTAATTTTTAAGTTTTCTTGAGTAAATTGTTTTTCACTTAAAATTTTTTCCTCCTTTTCATTTAAATAATTTTCTTTAATTGGCCGTCCTTTTAAATAAATCAATCTTATCAAAAACATTTCAATTGAAAGATTTTGATTTGCTACAATGTACAGTTCGTCCATTTTTTTTATTGTAAATTCCCAGAATAGAATCAAAGTTTCTGGGCTTACTTTTTTTGAAAGTTCAGAAATTTTATTAAATTCCTGATCATTTAAAGAAAAGTTTGTCCCTTCTAACTTAAGAGACGATATATTTTTAAAGTAGTATAGTAATTCTAAAAAATCATTTAGAAAAGTTTTAGGCTCTACTCCTGAATTATAAATAGTTTTATAAATTTTTATAACTTCTTTTTCATTTCCCTCAAATAAATTTTGAAATAAATCAATTAAAAAACCCTTATCAAAATATCCAAATATTTTTTGTGCACTTTTCAAATCTAGCTCTTGTTCTTCTGTTTGACTAATTAAGCCTCTATCTAATAATGATAGAGCGTCTCTCACTGATCCTTCGGAAATTTTAACAATAAGTCTTAAAGCTTCATCAGTTGCTTTACCATTTTCTTTATCTTTAATTTTTTTAATAAACTCAAACAACTCACTTGATTTTACTCTTGGCAAATCAAATCTCTGGCACCTTGAAACTACAGTTATTGGAATTTTTTTTATTTCTGTTGTTGCAAAAATAAATTTTAAATATTCTGGAGGTTCTTCTAATGTTTTAAGAAGAGCATTAAAAGCTTGTTTGCTAAGCATGTGTACTTCATCAATAATAAAAATTTTATATTTTGCTGTCGCAGGTTGATAACGTGAAAACTCAATCAAATCTCTTACATCATCGACTCCTGTCTTGCTTGCTGCGTCAAATTCTAAAACATCAATGTGATTAGAATTTACAATTGCCTCACAATTTTCACAAAATTTATCTTTACAAATTTTTTCTATACCATTTTTACAATTTAATGATTTGGCAACAATTCTTGCAATTGTTGTTTTTCCAACACCTCTTATTCCTGTAAACAAATATGCGTTAGGTATTTTGTTAGACTTAATCGAATTGTAAATTGTTTTAGAAGCAATATCTTGCCCTATAAGATCCTCAAATACTTGAGGTCTATACTTTAAAGATAGTACTTTTGAATTTTTTGTCATTTTTTAAAGGAGACCAACCAACCTGGAAAATACTCATTACCCTTGCTCTTTTTCAAGCCTGGGGGAGTTCATGGTAACACCACCTGATTGGCCTCCAACTTTATTATACCAGTAAAAATTTCTATTCTACAATAAAGTTAAAAGACTTTATTTTTCTCTAAAATTATCTGCTTTAAAAACACCTAGAACGTGCATATCTTCACAATGCAGACCTAGTTCCTCAAGTGAATTTTGAATTTTTTTTTCTTCTATATGGCCATCTAATTCACATAAAAAAAAATATGAAGAAAATGAGTTTTTTTCAGGAAAACTTTGCAGTTTGGTTAAGTTTACTCCATTTATAGCAAATCCTGATAGAGCAGAATATAACGCTGCAGGTTTACTTTTAAGTTTAAATAAAAATGAGGTAATATACTTTTTATTATCATATTCTGGTTGATAAACATCTTTAGACATTAATAAAAATCTTGTAACATTTCCTGCTTCATCCTGAATATTTGATTTCAATATATTTAATTTATATATATCTGCACTTAACTTTGAAGATATAGCTCCTTTGCTTATATCATTGCTTTCAGAAACATATTTTGCGGATCCCGCTGTGTCGGCTCTTACATTTTCTGTTAAATTATTTTTTTTAATAAAATTTGATGATTGACTTAAGGCTTGTGCATGAGAATATACATCCTTTATATCATTAAGTTTTGCACTTGGCAGACCTAACAAATGATGATTTATTGGATAAAAATGTTCGGCACAAATATTCAGTCGATATTTAAATATTAAATATTCAACACCTATATTGCCTGTTGTTTTGTTTGACTCTGGTATAATTGTTCTTACGCTATTGTCTTCATTAGCTCTAACAAAACATTCATCAAATGTTTTGCAAGATATAGTTTCACAACCTGGATAGTTTTCTTTGGCACAACTTTCGCTGTAGCTACCCGCTATACCCTGATAAGCAATCTTCATAATGTTAAGATTTATATTCCATTAAATTTTTTATTTCCATATAATCTTCTTTGGTATCGATACCTAAAGATGATGATTTTGCTAAAACAACATCAATATCTATATTATTATCCATTGCTCTAAGCTGCTCAAGTCTATTTTTAATTTCATTGATACTTTGTTTCATAGATATAATCTTTTTTAATACTGAAACATTATACTGATAAATTCCAATGTGATGATAAATATTTTTGTTTTTTTAAATCAATAGATTTTCTAAAAAAATTCTTTGCTTTAGATATTTTTTTATTTTCTAATACATCTTCTGTTTCAACTTTCACTATATTTTCATTATTAAAATAACTTTTTTCTTTAATTTTACAAGCGAGAGTACCAATTTTTGATTTATTTTTTAGAACATTGTTGTTTAAATTAATTACATCGTTTTTATCTATCATTGGTTCATCACCTTGAATAAGTAATATATAGTCGATATTTTTTAAATTCAGTTTTTTGTAAGCTTCAAAAACTCTATCAGTGCCAGTTTTGTGCTGACTGCTAGTTAACACACTATTGCCACCAGAATTAACTATCTCATCAAATATTTCTTGGTCTTCTGTGGCAACAAAAACTTCTCCTATTTTTGTTTCTAAAGCTTTTTGATAAACTCTCGAAATTATTGTAATTCCTCCAATTTTTAATAATGGCTTACCAGGCAATCTTGTTGCTGCCATTCTTGAAGGTATTAAAATTAATGTTTTTGGCATAATAATTAACCTTCTGTGCGTCTTTGAGACGCAAAAACAGAAAATAAAATTTAGTATTTTTTTCTATTATAATGTTATACGTCCATTCTAATAATATTTAAACATGGGATTTGAAATTAATAAAATTATTGCAGCAGTTTTGATAACAATATTGGTAGTTTTTGGAATTGGAAAAGTTAGTGATATAATTTTTAAAACTGAGAGCAATGTTGTTGCCTATAAAGTTGAGGCCCAAACAAATTCTACAGCTACGCAAGCAAAGGCTCAAAATGTAGATATTTCCTCTTTTTTAGCACTAGGAAATGTGGACCATGGTAAAAAAGTTTTTAAAAAATGTGCAGCATGTCATACCGTTAGCAAAGATGGTAAAAATAAAATTGGCCCTAAGCTTTGGAATGCTATGTTTAGACCAGTGGCATCAGTAACTGATTATAAATACTCAAAATCTTTATCAAATTATAAAAAAGAATGGACCTGGGAAGAAATGAATGGTTTTTTAACAAAACCATCAAAATGGATTAAAGGGAACAAAATGGGTTTTGCAGGATTAAAAGATGAAAAAGATAGATCATCTGTAATTTTATATCTTAATCAAAATAGTGATAATCCTAAAACATTACCTTAATTTATTAAAGCAATATAACAATATACTTTTCTGTACATATACTCTGTTAAGGGCTTGCTGCCAAACTTTTGACTGTTTGCTTAAAAAAACATCGTTTGAAACCTCAGTTCCTCTTGGCAAACAGTGAAGAAAAATTGCATCTTTTCTTGCACATTTCATAATTTTTGCATCAACTTTGAAATTTTTAAAATCTTTTAACTTTTCTTTTTTATTAACTTTATCATTAATCGATATTATTTTATCAGTAAAAATTACGTCAGCTTTAGTTGCTGCTTTTTTACTATCATTAAATATTTTTATTTTACTTTTATTTTTTTTTGCCCAAGCTAGCAAACTTTTCTTGGGTTGATATTTTTTTGGACAACCAATGTTCAATTTAAATGAAAATTTAACAGAAGCTTCGATTAAACTGTTAATAACATTATTATTAGCATCTCCAATCCAGCAAATTTGTAATTTAGAAATGGGTTTTTTTTTAATTTCTTCAATAGTAAAAACATCGGATAATACTTGCGTAGGATGTGACGATGGGCTTAATCCATTAATTATTGGAATTGTCATATAATTTTTTAGTTCTTCTAATTTTCGATCACTATTTGTTCTAATCATAAAAGCATTTCCAAATGTTGATATTATTTTTGCTGTGTCAGACAAGCTTTCAGTTCCTTTTCCTAAATGAAGCTCATTAGGTCGCAAAGTAAGCTCTCCTCCATTAAGTTGTTTAATTGCAATTGAAAAACTTAATCTTGTTCTTAAACTAGATTTTTCGTACATTTGAATTAGAAGTCTTCCTTTTAGATTTGCATCTTTGTCAGGATCTAACGTATTTAATTTTTTTCTTTTTAATTTTCTTTTTTTTGCATCAGTTATTATTTTTCTTAATACAGATGCAGATATATCTTTAATGTTTATGAAATGATTCATAAATTTACTTATATTCTTTACAAACTTTTCTTATAATTTGTATTGCAATATTTATTTCTGATTTTTTAACATTAAGAGGAGGTAAAATTCGAACCGTATTTTCAGATGCTCTTATTGTAAGTAATCTATTATACTCTAATTTTTTAATAAATTTAGATTGATCATGAAATAGCTTTAATCCAATTAATAAACCTTTTCCTCTGACATCTTTAATTATTTTTGGATAGTCTTTTTTAATTTTGTTAAGTTCCTTATTGAAAAAATCAGAATTTTTTTGAACATTTTTTAAAAATCCCTTTTTAAATATTTGATCTAAGACTGCATTTCCTGCGCTCATTGCAAGTGGATTGCCTCCAAATGTACTTCCATGCGTTCCTGCAGTCATACAAGAAGCTACTTTTTTTGTCATTAAAACTGCACCTATTGGAAAGCCACCACCAATTCCTTTGGCAATTGGAACAATATCGCTTTTTATTTTTGAATGCTCAAATGCAAAGAATTTACCAGATCTTCCTACTCCACACTGGACTTCATCTAGAATTAATAATATTTTTTTCTGATTACAAATTTTTCTTACTGCTTTTAAAAACCATTCAGGAACAACTTTAATACCACCTTCTCCCATTATAGGTTCCATCATAATTGCAGCTGTTTTATTTGTTATTGCATTTTTTAATGATAAATAATTACCAAATTGAAAATGATCAAATCCTGATACTTTAGGTCCAAAGCCTTCTGTCATTTTTTTCGATCCACTTGCATAAATTGTAGCTAAAGTTCTTCCATGAAAAGAATTTTTTACGCACAAAATTCTATTTTTTTTTGGTTGACCTTTTAAATAAAAATATCTTCTTACAATTTTTATTGCAGCTTCAATTGCCTCTGCACCACTATTTTGAAATATGACTGATTCAGCAAAAGTTTTTTTTGTTAATTTTTTTGCAAGTTTTTCTGCTTCGGGTATTATAAAAGCATTTGATACATGCCAAACTTTTTTCGCTTGCTTGTTGATAGCTCTAATTAAATATGGATTAGCGTGTCCTAAGGAATTAACTGCTATTCCCTGCACAAAATCTAAATATTTTTTTCCATTTATTGAATAAAGATAGCTTCCTTTTCCTCTTTTAAATGCAATTTTTCTTCTATTATAATTTTTAGCTAAAGCACTCATTTTATTTATGATTTTATTTTATAACCTTTTTTATACAAATAATAGGAGGCAAGCCACATTAATAAAGAAAGAATTAATAAATAAATTACTCCAAATTTTAATGAACCATCCATATTTCCTATAAAGGCAAATCTAAAACCATCTATGATGTGAAAAAATGGATTATAATAACTTATAACCTGAAGGAATTCTGGCAGTTTTGTAATAGAGTAAAAAGTTCCTGATAAAAATGAAAGTGGTACTACTATAAAATTTGTAACAGTTGCCATTTCATCAAATTTATCTACAGCTAGTCCAGCAATAAAACCTGCTGAACCTAATAGAAAAGAACCTAAAAATAAATAAATAACAAAAAATAAATAACTAGTTATCTTAATATCTATAAAAATAGAAAAAATAATAGTTGAAATAATCGCTATTAATATTCCTCTTGTTACCGAGGCAAAAACTATTGAAAGTGTAACTTCTGCAGCAGACAAAGGACTGCCAATTGTGTCCACTATTGTTCCCATCATCTTTCCCATTAATAAACTTGAGCTTGAATGAGCAAAGCTTTGTTGAATAACCTGCATAACTATTAAACCGCTTGCTAAAAATTCTAAAAAAGGAACCCCTAAAACGTTTGATTTTTCTTCTCCAACTGCCAGTGAAATAACTGTTAAAAAAAGAACCGCTGTAACTATTGGACCAAACAAAGTTTGTCCCGATACAATTAAAAATCTTAATACTTCTTTTTTGTACAAGCTATAAACACCAATCCAATTAATAAGATGAAATCTTCTTACTCCAATTTTATATTTGTTTTGTAATTCAACCATCAGTTAACATTCATAACTTTTTTTTACAGTTTTTGTTAAAAAAACGAAAAAAACTCTTGTTTTTAGGAAGGAGTTGTGACTAAGTATATTTAGCTGTATATACAAAAATAAACACTATATATGGTGTAAATATGAGCTGGACAGAAGAAAAGGTTGGAAAATTAAAAGAACTTTGGGGCAAGGGTAAAACGGCTAGTCAAATTGCCGAGATTATTGGCGGTATAAGCAGAAATGCTGTAATAGGTAAAGCTCACAGGTTAAACCTCTCTGCAAAAATTAAAACTAGAACTGCTAGCAATCATCATAGAGGTACTGCTCAAATAAACAATAACAATGTCCAGAGAAAAAGTAGAAAAAGTAGATTTAGATCTTTGCTTTTAGACAAAAATTTTGAACCTGCAAAAAATCTATCTCTAGAAGAACTAACTGAGCACACCTGCAAATACATGGAAGGTCATCCTGACCAACCAGACTCTTCTTTTTGTGGTAGAAAAACAATTGATAAATTTTCTTACTGCCCTTTGCATCTTATGCTGATTTATCAGCCAAAGGGTAAAAAGGAAGATGTTATTGAAAAAGATGACGAAGTTCCAAAATTTATAGAAAAGAAAATAAAATCTGCTTAAAATTAATTAAATTATTTTTTTTTAAAATATTATAATATAATTAAATGAATTTGCTATATATTTTTATTTTTATTGTCATTAATTTTCTTTTTTGCTTCTACTCCTCTAAATATAGCTTTAGTCATCAATACCAATACAAAGACTAATATAACCGTTACAACAGAATAAATTATATAAATTAACATATATTAAATAGTATCTTTATATTTTTCTTGACTAAATTGTCCGCCATCAGAATACATCCAAGAATACTTTTTTATCTCAATATCAAAATTTTTTCTGCTTGGCAACCCTATATCAAAGTTCGTCTTAAATTTGCCACTTGGAATATTATTAAATTTTAACAAACGTAACTGATCAATTGTAAATATAGGTTTTGGTGCAAATTCAAAGAATCCAGCAATGACTTTAGCCACGAACAAAGGAATTGGTAAAAGCAATTTTTTCTTTCCGGTTAACATCAATAATCTTTGTAAAATATTTTTTAAGGAAATTTCCTCACTGCCTACACATTCAATTGTTTTAGATTTAATGTTTTGAAATATAATTTGAAAGATTATTTCTGCTAGGTCAGAAACATGAATTGGTCTGAATAATGTTTTTCCTCTATAATATATAGGGAAAACAAAAGGAATTTTATTTAAAAGACTCATAAATTTACAAGTGAATTCATCATCAACTGAATATACTACACTCGGTCTCAATATTGTTGCCTCATTAAAATTTTTTCTTATATAGTTTTCTCCATTAAGTTTGCTTTTGGCATAATAGGAATCGATTGAAGACTCATCTATACCTAAACTAGATAAATGTATAAATTGTTTTACACTATATTCTTTGCATATTTTTGATAACAATGATGGAAATTTTTCGTTTACATTTTCGAAAGTATTTATCTTTCCCCTCTCAGCAAGTATTCCAATCAAGTTTATTACTATGGAGTTTTGTTTTACTAGATTTCTAATTTTTTCTTCATCATATATATTGCATTCTTCTAATACTATATACCCTGGCGGTCCCTGTGTTTTGAGCTTGTGACCTTTGACGTGCAAATTTCTAGAAACGGCTGTAATAACATAATCAGCCTTGGTTAATCTTCGAATTAATGGGGTTCCAATAGTGCCGGATGCTCCAAAAATCAATACTCTAATTTTATCCTTCATATATTATTTTTATACTCTATATATACATTAATAATTGAGTATGAATATTAAGTTATATAAAGAAGATCTACCAGAAAGTTTAGATTTTTCTTCAACAGTTTGTTGCGATGCAGAGTTTACGGGGTTAATTCCACCGAAAGATAAACTATGTCTAATACAAATAGTTTCAATCGATTCTAAGGATGTTCACATTGTTCAATTTGTTGATAGAGAAAAATATAAATCTCCAAATTTAGTTAAATTACTCACAAACCCAAATGTTAAAAAAATATTTCATTACGCAAGAAAAGATCTTGAAATGATTAAATTTTTTCTAAAAATTGACGTAAAAAATTATGAGTGTACAAAATTGCAAAGTAAACTTGCAAGAGGATATAGCAATCAACATTCATATAAAGCTCTTTGTCAAGAGTTTTTAAATATCAATATTAGTAAATCCAAACAAGGGTCTGATTTTGGTAAAAAAAATCTAGACCCGGAACAATTAAAATATTCTGCTACAGATGTTTTATATTTAGGAAAAATACACGAAGAACTAAATAAGATTCTATTAAGAGAGAATAGAATGGAAATTTATAAAGAAGCCTTAAAATATTTAAAAGTCAGAGTTGATCTTGATTTATCGGGTTACTCAAACATTGATGTTTGGAGTCATGAATGAAAAAAGATAATTACAAAAAATCTATAAAAAATACAATTGACTTACAAATAACTGCTTTAAAAAAGTTAAAAAAAAATATTGGAAATTCTTTTAATGAAGCTGTGAAAACAATTGGAACTTGTAAATCAAAAATTATACTTTTAGGTGTTGGTAAATCACAGAAGATAGCAGCATTAGTTAGCAGCTCCCTAAGTTCATGTGCCGCAGAATCTTACACCTTGACAGCTGAAGACTGTGTCCATGGAGATCTTGGAAGTATATCTAGAAAAGATGTTTTAGTTCTTTTTAGCAACTCAGGAAACACTGAAGAACTTAAGCCAATTATTTCTTATGCAAATAGAAATAATATTAAATTAATTGGAATAACTTCTAAAAAAAATTCTATATTGTATAAAGCTTCAGATATAAAAATATTATACCCAGAATGCAAAGAAGCTGGAGAAGGTGGACTGGTTCCTAGCACAAGTATAATAATTCAAGAGTCAATTGGAAGCGCTTTAGTTATAGCGGTAATGAAATATAAAAAACATGGAATTAAACTATTAAAAAAATCACATCCAGCAGGCTCTCTATCAAAAAAACTTTTAACAGTTAATGATCTCATGTTGAAAGAAAAAAATAAAATTCCATTTGTTAATGAAAATTTAAAAATGAAAGATGCTTTAAAAGTTTTAAGACAAAAAAACTTAGGTTTAATAATTGCCAGAAATTCAAAAAATTATTGCACAGGAATTTTTTCAGATGGAGATTTAAAACGTAAAATTCAAAAAAATAAAAATCTATACGATGAACAGTTAAAAAAGGTAATGACTGCAAACCCTATAGTCATTAACCAAGAAAGCTTAGCTGAAAAAGCATTGGCAATTATGGAAACTAATCGTATTACTACCCTTATTGTAAATAGCAAAAAATCAAAACATAAAATCGTTGGTCTAATTTCAATTCATGATATTTTGGAAACAAATATATCCTAAATGTATAATAAAATAGCTATACAAATAACTTTAGTATTAATTTTAATTTTATTTTCATTTTTTTTTTATAAAAAATATTTTTCACAAATTACAGATTTAAATCAAAAAGAAGATAGTATAGAAAATAATATTACAACTGAAAAAATTAATAAAAATGAAAAATATAATGTCCTAAAAGATATAAAATATACATCCAAAGACTCTACTGGAAATATATTTGAAATATCTTCTGAAGAAGGAAAAATAAATCTTGATGAACCTAAATTAATACTAATGAAAAACGTTAAAGCAAAAATATATTTATCAGATTCGAGTATAATTGATATTTATTCTGACTCAGCAATCTATAACAATATAAATCATAATACAAACTTTAGAAAAAATATTTTACTCTCCCACGATTCACATAGGGCAACCTGTGAAAAATTGGATCTACTTTTTGATCAAAATTTAGTAAATTTATCAGAAAAATTAGTATATGAGAATGATGATACAAAACTTTTTGCAGATAAAATGCAAATTGACTTAATTACAAAAAATTCTAAAATTCTTATGTTAAATAAAGAAAAAAAAGTTAAAATTATTAGTAAATAGTTTTATGGGTGTAATTAAAAAATTTAGAATTAAATCCTTTAAAAAAAATAGACCTTTAGTTAAATTAAATAAAATTTCATTCTCTTATGGAAAAAGACAAATATTAAACGATATTTCTTTCAGTATAAATCAAGGAGAGATACTTGGGTTGCTGGGTCCTAATGGTGCTGGAAAATCAACAATATTTAATTTGGTTACTGGATTGGTAAAACCAAATTACGGAAATATCTTTTTTAACAATACGGATGCTACAAATTATCCTATTTATCTTAGAACTAATAAATTTAAAATTGGGTACGTTCCTCAGCATGGAGGTTATTTTCATGATCTTACTTTACAAGAAAATCTTCAAGCTATCGCAGAAATTTTAATTAGTGACAAAAATTTAAGAATAAGCAAAATAAATGAATTAATATCAAAATTTGAACTGGAGTCAGTATCAAATATAAAAGCAAAATTTTTATCTGGAGGTCAAAAAAAAAGATTGATAATCGCTTTATCTCTTTTGGGTAATCCAAAAATACTATTGCTTGATGAACCATTTGCTGCACTTGATCTTTTAACAATTAAAACATTGCAACAAATAATTGTAAATCTTCAAACAGAAAACAACATGGGAATTGTGCTTTGTGATCACCAAGCAAGAGATTTACTTCTATGTGTCGATGTGGCAATTGTTTTATCTAATTGTAAGATAATTGCACAGGGAACTCCATCGGAGTTAATGAAAGACGTTAATGCAAGAAATGCATATTTTGGTGATTCATTTAAGATATAATTAATCTTATTTATGAAAAATCATATTTTAATAAACAAAAAAATAGCAAGTTTTAATAAAAAAATTCAGGTTAGCGGAGATAAAAGTTTATCTATAAGATTAGTACTACTAGCATCCCAGGCTATTGGGAAATCTAGAATTTATAATTTATTAGATTCAGAAGATGTCAACCATGCCATAAAGTGTATTAAAAGATTAGGGATAAATGTTAAAAATTATAAAAAATACTGCGAAATTTTTGGCAAAGGTCTAAACGGTTTTGAATACAAAAAAAATTTAACACTAAATGCAGGAAATTCAGGCACTTTAGCAAGATTAATTTTAGGTTTACTAGCTCATGCAAATAAAAAAATTAAAATTATAGGTGATAAAAGTCTATCAAAAAGAGATTTTGGAAGAATAATTGAACCTTTAAAAAAATTTGGTGCAAATTTTTATTCTAATAAAAAAAAAACTTTACCATTAATAATTTCTGGAACAAATTTTACAAGACCAATAAATTATGTTGAAAAAAGAGGATCCGCACAATGTAAAAGTAGTATAATGTTAGCGGCTTTAAATACTAAAGGCAAAACTAGAATTAAAGCTAAAAAGTCGCGGAATCATACAGAGCTCCTATTCAAAGAACTTGGAATTCCCACTAAAATTAAAAAATATAAAAATTATGATTTTATTGAAATCAATGGAGGTAAAAGATTTGAATCTATAAATTACTCTATACCCTCAGATATTAGTTCAAGTTCTTTTTTTATAGCATTAACTTTGTTATCAAAAAATTCTTCGTTGAAAATAAAAAATGTAAATATAAATCCTAGCAGATCAGGAGTAATATCAATTTTAAACTTAATGGGTGCAAAAATAAAAGTTATTAATAAAAAAAAATATAAAGGCGAGTTAACGGCTGATATAATAATAAAAAGTGCAAAAAAATTAAAAGGAATAGTTTGTCCAACTAAATATAATGCTAATGCAATTGATGAATTTTTGATTATTTTTTTAATTGCTTCAAAATCAAAAGGTGTCTCATATTTTAAAAATTTGTCAGAATTAAATAAGAAAGAAAGTAAAAGACTTGATATAGCATCCAAAATATTAACTTTGATGGGAGTTAAAAATCAGCTAAAAAATAATTCTATTAAAATTTTTGGAAATCCTAACCTGGAATTGAATTCAAACTTCTTAATAAAAAATTTTATGAAGGATCATAGAATTTTTATGATGTGCACAATAGCCGCTTTAACGTTAGGAGGTAACTGGAAAATAAAAGATAAAAGTTCTATAAACAGTTCGTTTCCTAAATTTTTAAGCATTTTAAAAAATATTGGAGCTAAAATAAATTGAAAAAAAAAATAAAAAATATTTATTTTTCCATAGCTGTAGATGGGGGTTCTGCTTCAGGAAAAACTACAGGGAGCAAATTTATTGCAAGAAAATTTGGATTTAAATTATTATCTTCTGGAAAACTGTACAGATATTTGGCGCTAAAAATATTAAAAAATAAAGGAAAATATAATATAAAATTTATAAATAAAGTGTCCAAAAGTATCACCGTTAAAAAACTCAACTCTAAAAATCTATATAACTCCAAAGTTACAGAACTATCTTCTATAATTGCTAAAAAAAAATTTATTAGGAATGCTCTAAAAAAATTTCAAATACAGTTTATAAAGAAAAATAAAAAAGTAATATGCGAAGGTCGTGATATAGCAACTAAAATCCATCCAAAGGCAGATCTTAAATTATTTTTTAAATGTTCTATTAAAGAAAAAACAAAAAGAAGGCTAAAAGAATTCAGAAAAATAAATAAAAAAATTACTCTTAAAGAAGTAGAAAAAGCCCTGATTCATAGGGATCTTTTAGACACAACAAGAAAAATAAGTCCCTTGCGTTTTGTGAAAAGTGCTGTATTAGTTGACACCACTATTTTAAGTATGAAGCAGATGGAGGTTAAATTAAAAAAAATTGTTAGCAAAGCAATCCAAAAAAAATATGGAAATTTATAATAACGAATCAACAAAAGCACATAAAGAATTTGAAAAACTTTTAAATAATCATTCTTCCAAATCAAAAGTGGAAGAGGGCAAAGTAGTAGAAGGAAAGATTTCTAAAATTACAGAAAAATACATTTTTTTATATATAGAAAATTTAAAATCTGAGCCAGTGCTGGATATTAATGAACTAAAAAGCATAGGAATGTCAGAAAAAATAAAAATTGGTCAAAGCATTCCTGTTCTCATAGAACATTTGGAGGATAGAAATGGTGAAGTGTTAGTCTCTGCTTCAAAAGCTCAAAAAATTAAAGGATGGGATGTTTTAGTTAAAGCTTATGAAAAAAATGAACCCATTGTGGGAAAAATTAAATCTAAATGCAAAGGCGGAGTAATTGTCGAACATTTGGATACAGGCTCTCTAATGTTTTGTCCAGGATCCCAAATATCAGACAAGCCTTTAAAAAATATTGACCATTTAATAAATGAACCCCAGAAATTTGCGCTTATTAAACTTGATAAGATAAGAGGTAATGCATGCGTTTCTCGTAGGCATATAATTAACTCAATAAAAAAAGAAGATAAAGCAAAAATAATAGAAAAATACAAAGTTGGAACCGTAATCAAAGATGCAGTAGTAAAAGGTTATAGTTCTTTCGGATGTTTTTTTGATGTAAATTCAGAATTAGATGTTTTAGTTCATCTGCAAGAAATAAGTTATTCAAGAGTCAATCATCCAGATGAAATTTTTAATATTGGAGATAAACATGACTTGCTAGTTATATCCGTAGATAATGAAAAACTTCAAGTTAGCTGCTCAATTAAACAACTGTCTCCAGATCCTTTTGAACACATATCAAACTATGAACTAAATACAAAATATAAATTTAAAATTGTGAAAATTATGGATTTTGGTGTCTTTTGTGAGCTTGAACCAGGACTTACATCTTTATTACATTCTAGTGAAATTAGTTGGTCAAAAAAAAATCCACCAATAAAAAAAATATTTAAAATTGGAGATGAAGTGCAATGTGTGATTACTGAAATAGATAAGGAAAAAAGACGTATTATAATTTCTCATAGATTAACTATAGAAAATCCTTACGATAAACTAGAGAAAAATTGTCCTGTGGGTTCTGAGGTAGAAGGAACAGTAAGCAGCATGAATGATTATGCAATTTATGTTAATTTACTTGGATTTGATATAGATGCATTTCTACATTCAAATGATTTAACTTATGCGAAAAATGGGTCTGAAGAACTAAAAAATTATAAAAAAGGGGATAAATTAAAAGTTAAAGTTCTTGAAATTAAAAAAGATCAGCAAAAAGTTAGAGTTGGTTTAAGGCAGATGAAAACTGATCCAATGGATTATTTTAAAAATAAAAAAGTAAATGATGCAATAACTGTAAAAGTAATAAATTCTGACAATAAAGTATTAAATGTGAAACCTGAAGGATGTGAAATGGAGTTTCAAATTAAAAAATCTCAAATAGCAATCAATCAAGAAGATGCTAGACCTTCAAGGTTTGTTGGTGGGGAAAGAATAGATGTTGCAATTTCTGAGCTTGATCTAGAAAAAAGAAAAGTCTCTTTAAGCATAAAATTATTAGAAGAAATTCAAAATAAAGAAGCAGTTTCAAAATTTAGCTCACCTTTATCTGGAAAAAACCTACCTTTTTCAGCACTTTCTGATAAATTAAAAAAAAAAAAAAATAAAAAAAAAGAAGAATAAAAGTTGGGAATTGTAAAATCACAACTACTCAAAGAATTTGGTAATAATTTTCCAAATTTTCATAAAAAAGATTTAAATAAAATTTTTTCTATTCTGATTGAAGAAATTAAACAAAGTCTTAAAAATAATGAATCTGTTGAAATAAGATCTTTTGGTAGATTTAGCGTTAGAAATAATAAGAAAAAAATTGCAAGAAATCCAAAAACCGGTGAAAAGATTAATATTCCAGAAAAAAAATCAATACATTTTAAAATGTCAAAGGAAATGTTTAATAAAATAAATGAAAAAGAATAAAATTTTTGTTGCTTGCGATAATAGCAATCGTTCTAAAGTTAAAGAGATTATTAATAAAACTAGAACTGGTAAACTTATAATTGGATATAAATTTGGATTAGAATTTTTAAATTCTAAAAATGGAAGATCATTTATTAAAAAAATAAAAAATAAAATATTATTTGCAGATTTAAAATTACATGATATTCCAAACACCTGCGTATCAACAATTAAGGCAATAAAAGACCTTGGAGTTAATTATTTAACAATCCATATAAGTTCCGGTTTAAAAGCATTAAAAGCATCTAAAAAAGCTGCGGGAAGAATTAAATTAGTTGGTGTTACAACTTTAACATCTCTAGACAATAAAAGTTTAAAACAAATCGGTTACAACAAAAAAATAAATAAACTAGTAATACATCAAGCAAAATTAGCAACTAAGGCGAAACTTGATGCATTGGTTTGCAGCGCATACGAGGTGAAGAGCGTCAAAAAGGTTTTTAAGAAAGAAATTATAACTCCTGGCATAAGATTTAATTCTAAATTTAATGATCAAAAAAGAGTTATGACACCAAAACAAGCTTTAAAAAATGGTAGCGATTGGCTTGTTATAGGAAGACCTATAACGAAAGGTAATATTAAAAAAAATATTCAAAAACTAATTAAACATTTATATTAATAATGTATGCAAAAATATGTGGAATTAAAAATTCTAATACCCTGCAATATATTATCAATCACAATTACCCTCCAAAATTTATTGGATTCATAACTAACTATAAAAAATCAAAAAGATATATTAATTTTCAAGATTTAAAAAAATTAATTAATGTAGATAAAAACGGGATAAACTTTGTGTCTGTTTTAGTTAACCCAGATGACTATATTTTAGAAAAAATAAAAAATTTAAATTTTGATTTTTATCAGCTTTATGATGTAAGTCCTGAAAAAACTCAATCAATTAAAAAAAAATACAAAAAAAAAATTATTACTGCACTTACAATAGAAAAAAAATCAGATGTCGACAAATATAAAGAATTTGAATCAATTTCAGATATTATATTGTTTGATAGTAAAGGCTACGAAAAGTCTATAGGATTTGATCACAGGCTGCTAAATGATGTGCCAAACTCTATAACTAAAATGCTTGCGGGAAATATTGGGTACGATGATAAACTTGATAAATATTCCAAAATAACGGATATTATTGATATTTCAGGAAGTTTAGAAACATCAGGAGAAAAAGATATTTCAAAAATAAATTTTTTTTTGAAAAATATTGTTAAAATAAAAAATGAAAATTAAAAAGAATATACCTTTAATTGATCAACACGATAAAAATGGCTTTTGGGGTGGAAAATTTGGTGGAAATTTTATTCCTGAAACTTTAAAAAAACCAGTTGAAGATCTTTCTATTCTCTTTGAAAAATTAAGAAAAGATAAGAAATTTATTAGAGATAGAGATTATTATTTTAAAAATTGGGTCGGTGCTCCAACTCCATTTATAAAATTAGAAAATTTAACAAAATATTTAGGTGGTGCACAAATTTGGACAAAAGTTGTATCTCAAGCAAATGGAGGCGCACATAAAATTTATAATGCAACTGTTCATTGTCTTATTGCTAAAAGAGCAAATAGAAAATATGTGATTGGAGACACGGGTGCTGGATATGCTGGCAAAATGCTAAGCATGGCTGCAAAAAAATTTAATCTTAAGTGCAAAATTTTTATGGGAGCAAAAGATATAAAGAGACAAAAACCAAATTGTGATGCAATGCGTGCAAATGGTGCAGAAATAATTCCTGTTTCTACCGGTAGCCAAACTTTAGTTGATGCAGTAAGTGAGTGCATGAGATTTTGGGTATCAAATTGCGATACTACACATATGTGTGTAGGTTCTACAGTTGGTCCCAATATATTTGTAAAAATTTGTGGATGGAGCACGTCACAAATTTCTAGAGAGCTTTCATTGCAAATAAAAAAAGAATTTGGAAGAATTCCTAAAAAAATAAAATTATTGAATTGCGTAGGTGGAGGTTCTTCAAGTTTTGGATTTTGGAATGAGTTTATGCACTATAATAAAAAACAAATTGAATTTGTTGGCATTGAAGCTGGAGGACCAAAAAATAGTAGGAAACATGCAGCCCCTTTAACATATGGTTCTAAAATTGGAATATTGCATGGTGCGGCTCAGTATGTAAACCAGAATAAAGAAGGCCAAATAGAAGAAACAGAATCTATTAGTGCAGGACTAGATTACCCGGGCGTTTCTCCTCTTCATTGTTTTTTAAAAGATACCAGGAGAGCCCGATATACTGCTGCTAGTGATGAAGCGGCACTAAATGCTTATAAATTAGTTACGAAATATGAAAACTTAAATCCTAGCTTAGAACCAAGCCATGCTTTTGCTGAAGCAATAAAATTAGCTCCAAAATTAAACGAAGATACAATAATAATTGTAAACTCTTGTGGAGACGCACATAAAGATCGAGATGTTTTGAAACAAAGGCTAGGAATTTAATAATTATGACATCACTAATTAATTTAGCGTTCAAAAAATGTAAAAAAGAAAAAAGGCCTGCATTGCTAACTTATACAGTAGCTGGAGATAATACTAAAAAAAAATCATTAGAAATTTTAAATTCAATTTCTAAACATGTAGATATTTGTGAAATTGGATTTCCTCATAATACACCAATTGCTGATGGAGGACAAATTCAAACAAGCGCTTACAGATCAATAAAAAAAGGAACAAGATTAAAAGATGTTTTTCAAATTGTACAACAGTTCAAAAAATCAAAATATTCTAAGCCTGTTATTTTAATGGGTTATTATAATATGATTTACCAACATGGAGAAAATAAATTTATAAATAAATGTAAAGAAGTTGATGTCAATGGTTTAATAGTTGTTGACTTGCCATGGCCAGAAAATAAAAAATTTTCGAAAAAATGTAAAAAAAATTCTATAGATTTTATACAACTTTTGTCGCCTACAACTTCTAAAATAAGAATGAAAAAAATTATTAAAGATTCTCACAATATGATTTATTATATAAGCATGCTATCAACAACTGGAGGTAAATTAAAAGTTTCTTCAAAAGAAATAATAAGAAATTACAAAAAAATAAAAAATATAAATAGAAATAAAAATTGTGTTATTGGTTTTGGAATTACAGAAAAAAACATTTCTGGTTTTAAAAAAGTTGATGGATTGGTCGTTGGAAGTGCAATATGTAAAGAAATTACCAAAAGTATAGAAAAAAGACAAAATCCTGTCACAAATGTAAGCAAAATAGTTATTAAATTAAAAAATAAAATTAAATGAACTGGTTAACAAAAGCTTTAAATTTTGGTGAAAAGATAAAAAAAGTTTTTAAAAAACGCCCCACAAAAGAAGAAATTGAAAATTCAGATTGGACAAGTTGTTGTAAAGGACCTGTTTTAAAAAAAGATTTGCAAGAAAACCTATGGGTCTGTAACTCATGTGGCAAACATCATAGGATCGGCTGTCGTCAAAGATTTGATATTTTTTTTGGAAAAAATGCTTATGAAATAATTGATACACCTACACCAGCTGAAGATCCATTAAATTGGAATGATACAAAATCCTATAAAGATAGATTAAAAGAGGCTCGAAAAAAAACAGAACAAAATTGTGCGGTAATGATTGCAAGAGGTAAAATTAATGGAATAGATATAACTGCTGGTGCTATTAATTTTGATTTTATTGGTGGTTCAATCGGAGCTGCTGAAGGTGAAGCTATTATATATGGAGTTCAACACGCAATTGATAATCAAACTCCATATGTATTTTTTCCATGCGGTGGTGGACAAAGAATGTTTGAAAGCCCAATCGCACTTGCAAACATGACAAGAACAACTTTGGCAATTAACGAATTAAAAAAAAATAATTTACCTTATATAGTCTGCTTCACAGATCCAACGGCCGGAGGTATTACCGCATCATTTGCAATGTTAGGTGATATACATTTTGCTGAGCCAGGTTGTATGATTGCCTTTGCTGGTAAAAGAGTAATACAAGCAACAGTAAAAGAGGAATTAAGCCCTGATTTTCAAACAGCAGAGTTTGTAGAAAAACATGGATTTGTCGATAAAGTTATTCCAAGAAAAGACCTAAAAGAACAAATAAGTTTAATTTTATCAATATTGCTTAAGAAAAATTCTGAAGTACACTCTGAAATATCAAATGAAACTTCAGAAAATATTGAAACGCTTACAAAAGCTGCATCCTAAGGAAATCGACTTAAGTTTAGAAAGAATAAAAAATCTTTGTAACAAACTTGGTAGTCCTCAAAAAAATTTACGATGTATATCTGTAGTAGGAACCAATGGAAAAAACTCTACAATACAAACTATTAGGGCAATTTTAAATGAGGCGAATATAAAGTGTAATATTTATACAAGTCCTCATATTCAAAAAATTAATGAAAGATTTGTATATAATAGTGAAGAAGTTAATGATGATGAATTATGCCAAATTTTGTCAGAAGTTGAAGATATAAATAATGGTGAAGAAATTACATATTTTGAAATTTTAACTGCTTCATTTTTCCTTGGAGCAAAAAAATATAATAAGAATATTAATATAATTGAATCAGGTCTATTTCATAGATTTGACGCTACAAATATTATTCAGAAAAACTTAGCATCTATTGTAACTGCTATTGGTCTTGACCATACCGATTGGCTTCCTAAAAATGAAAAAACAATAGATAAAATTATATTTGAAAAAACATCTTCATTATTAAACTCAAAGATAATTGTATCAAAACAAACTGATAAAGAGACATTGGATAAAATTAAAAAAGCTCTTAATTCTAATAAATCAAAAAAAATATATTTTAATGACTTATATTCATATTCTTTAGCAGAAAATGGTTTCTTTTATTATGAAGACGAATATGGAAGTTTAAAGCTTCCAATGCCCAATCTTAACGGAAATTTTCAGCTATCAAATGTAACAACAGCTATTGCAACACTTAGAAATATTAAGGAACTATCTATTTTAGACGAAAATATTAAAGAAGGTATTAAAAAAATTCAGCATTGCACTGCAAGATTACAAGAAATAAAAACTGGAAAACTAAAAAATATAGTAAAAAATAATAAGCTGTTTATTGATGGATCTCATAACCCATTAGGTGCCAAAGTATTGTGTGAATACTTAAATACAATTAATTCAAACAAACATCTTATTATTGGCATGATGTCAAACAAAGAACATCAAAAATACATTAGTTTTTTTAAAAATAAAATTAATTCAATAACAACGATAGATATTCCCAATCAAATTAATTCAATGAAAGGTGAAGATCTAAAAAAAAAAATTACAGGTTTTGAAAAAGTTACATATAAGAATTCAATTGAAGAAGCGTTAAAATCTCTAGAACTTCAAAATAACGATATGGTTCTTATAACTGGATCTTTATATCTTGCTGGTGAAGTTTTAAAACTTAACTAAAGATTTTCTTTTAAAAAATCTCTCATTTGTTGCTCTGGAAGTCCTCCTACTTTTCTTGCTACTTCTTCTCCCTTTTTGTAAACAACAACAGTTGGAACACCGCGAACGCCAGCTGCACTAGCACTATTTATAGCATTCTCATCAATGTCAGCGTAATAAAAATTTGCTTTATCTTTAAACTCATCGGACAATTTTTCCATTATAGGTTTTAAGACACGACAAGGAGCGCACCAACTGGCAGAATACTGTAGGATCGATATGTCTTCGTTTTTTACTTTAGTATTAAAATCTTCGTCTTTAAATTCAATTAACATAAAATGTATTTATTATTTACTTCAAAAAAGTCAACTATGCATTTTCGTATTTTTTTTGTATTGACATGACAAATTCATTAAGTTCGTCTAAAAATTTTAGTTTATCTTGATCATTTTCATTTGAATATTTGTCTCTAAGGGTGTCTATTTCCATAAAACATGTTGAAACTGTCCACCATTTTTCTTTATTTTGGCTTAAAATTCTTTTTGCTATCTCTCTTTTAATTGATTTAAAAATGTCTTTGGGCAATACATCTGGTGCTTCTTGGTAAATTATTTTTTTTCCAAATCCTACTAATCTTTTATCCTCAAATTTATCTAACAATTTAAGCTTATCCTTCCAAGATGCCTTGTGCCAATCTGGAAAAAGTGCCGTATCTTTATTTGATGTAAATTTAGTATAAATACTTTCTTCAGCATAAATATCTTCTTGGGATTTTGATTGTTCTTTTTCTTCAGCTATCTCTTTTAATGCGATAAGTATATTTTGAGAAAATTTTTCATTATCTCTTACTAGTTTAGCTCTTCGTTTTATTAAACTTAAATCAATTGCATTGTATGGCTCAGACTTCATGCCATATTCTGCATCGATTATTATTGGAGCTTTATTAGATCTTATTGTTCTCAAAAACTTAGGGGTTTTTTTCATTTCCATTTTTAATTCATTAATTGACATCTTTATTAACGGTTCAACATCAACTCTAAGATCTATAGCCTGGCCCCATTGATAAATTGGGTGAATGCAATGTTTAGGGTGCAATGGTGCACATAAATATAAGCGAGATTTTCCATAAAAATATTCGTTTAAAGTTATTATACTTTCTTTTTTAAAAATTGTTTCAGTATCTAATTTATTAGAGGTTCTTAAAAAGGTGTTCCAAGTATCAGGTTGTTTTTTTTTTATCAAACTTAGTATTTTCATTGTTAAAGTTGCATCAAATAAAGCCGAATGAGCATCACTAGAATCAAATCCATTCATTCGGCTTAGAGATTCAAGTTTGAACACAGGATTATTTTTTTCATTAATCTCGGTATTTAATACTTTGGGATCCAAAGCATAGGCTGCTCTTGCAATATTAATACCATCATGTCTTTTGTTTGGAGATGCATTTGTAAGATATGGATATCTAATTCCTTTAAAAAATTCTTTTCTAAGCATCTCATCATCAAACCCAATATTTGACCAACCAAGAAAAATAGCAGGACTCCATTTTTTAAATATTTTTTCAATCTCTCCAAGCATTTGGTAATGACTCAAGTTAACTTTGGTTAACTGATCAATGCTTGTTTTGTTAACTATTAAGGCCATTGCTTGAGGAATTTCACCTTCGGGCAATCTACATCTTAAATTAAACCTGTCTTTTTCTTTAAAGTTTTCATCAACTAATATACCTCCAATTTCAATAATGCTTCCAAAATCAGTGATGGCGCTTGAAGATTCAATGTCCCAAATAGCTAAATTCATACTTTTAAAAACTTTCTTTAAAGCTAAGTTCTGATGGATGTTTAGATTGTTTTTCTTTAGAACTAAACCATTTGCATCTAAACGAGTAGCTTCTAGTTAGTAATATCTCTTTTAAGAAATGAAAATTGAAAGTCAAGATAAATTATTCATTTCATTAAATTTTTTTAGTCTTCCAAGAAATAAATTTTGGTACATAAGTAATTCTGGACCCTCAATTTTAAAATCTTGAAATAGATTATCTACAGTACATAACAAAATTATTCCTGAAGTAATATTTGAGTCATAAACAACATTGTGTGCTAGAGTATATGCGCCTAGTTGGAGAAAATAATCTTGAATATAATCTATCTTTTTCGGTTTGTTTGATTGTTTAAAATCTATAATTGACTGCTGTCCTTGATAGACGCCAACAAGATCCGCTGTACCCGCATATTTTTCTGGATAATATAAAGTAGTTTCCATTCCATAAATTTCCTCCAGTTTACCTTTTATTCCTTTATCTATAATTTCTTTTGCCATATTTTTATATTGTTCATTGCTCTCAAAAAAACTCTCATTAATCCTTCCTCTTAAAAAATCTTCAATATAAGAGTGCATTGATGTACCTCTGTTAGAAGCTTCATTTTTAATTTTATTGGCTTCTTTATGTCCTACTCTTTCTTTCCAAAGTTCTAAAGAAGCTTTATCTTCCTCTGATTTAGTGGCTTGCAAAATAGAAGTAACGCCTGGTAGTTTCTCATCACCAAATAAATATTTTCTTAAACCGTCTTCAACCGATCTAAGTGATTTTGGGTAGGTAAATTTATTGTTCCACTTCATATTTTAACTTGAAAATGTATTTAATTTTTAAGCTGTTTTGAATGGTCAACAAATTTTTCTACATTTTCTGTTTTAGTAGCTATTTCAACTTGCTCGGGGTCTTTAATATTTTCTAATGTTCTAGTTATTGATCTTGCATCTTTGCCAAAACTATCGACAACACTCATGGCCTCTTCTAATTTTTTTCTAAGAACAAGTACATTGTCAAAGTGTTTGGAAAACCTTGTACTAATGGTTTTCAAATGATCATAAATCTCTGTGGCGTGTTTTTGAACTTTAAGAGTTTGAAAGCCCATGTGTAAAGATTGCAAATAAGCTGAGAGGGTATTAGGACCTAAAATAACAACTTTATATTTTTTCATTAATTCTTGAGTTAATAATTCTTTAGTACTTGGATCTTGATATGAGCTTAATTCTGAAAATAAACTTTCAGTTGGAGCATACACAATAGCAAAATCTGTGGTCTTTGGTGGCGCTATATATTTTTCATTAACACTTTTTGCTTTATCTCTAAATGCTCTAGCCAACTTAGTTCTTGCGTCTGCTTGCGCTTTTTTATTATCTGCTTGATGAGCATCGTCGATGGCTTTGAATTTTTCTACTGGAAAATGAGAGTCTACAGGTACTAGCACTCCATCTTGAAGTTTAATTGCAAATTCAACATTTTCACCCGTGTCATCCTTCATCTTAACATTTGAAATATATTGAGAAGCCGGCAATAAATCATTTAAAAGAGAATCCAGACTAAATTCTGCTAAAGTTCCATATTTTTTGACTCCAGATAAAATCTTATTAATTCCTTCTTGGCTTTTATTTAAATTTTCTACTTGAGAATTAAATGCAGAAACTTTTTCATTAACAGACGTTAAAGTTTGTGTCATATCTCTTGTAACGTCTTTAGACAAACTATTAAAAGAAGCGGACATGGTGTTAAATGAATTATTGATGCTTTCTTTTAAATTATTCAATTCCTCGGTATTATTTATGGGCTCTTCTTTTTTATTTTTACGTTGTGAAACCAATAAATAAATAACAACACCTATTAAGGCTAAAATTATGTATGATAGCGAATCTTCCATAAGTAGTGAGATACTAAAATAAATTATCTGCTAAGCAAGTTTATAATCTTTTTAATTCCTGTTTTTTTTAAAGAAAGTTTTGACATCATTAAACAAGCTTGTGATTTTAAAATTTCACCATCTTTTAAAATTCTCAAATTGTTAGCTTTTAATGTTGCTCCTGTGCTAGTTATGTCTGATATAATTTCTGCTGTACCTGTAAATGGAGCTACTTCAGTACTTCCAAGACTTTTAACTAATTGAAATTGTGTCACTCCTTTTGAATATAAAAATTGTCTAGTTAAATTTGGATATTTTGTTGCCACTCTTAAAAATCGTTTTTTCTTTTTTCTGAATTCATCTGCAACTTCATCTAAATCTAACAATGTTTGAACATCTATCCATAAATCTGGAATAGCCAACACTAGATTTGCATTACCAAAATCATATTTTTTACTAATTAAAATTTTTTTTTGTATGTTAATTTCACTTTCTTTGAACAAATCATAGCCTGAAAAACCAATATCAATATTTCCTAACGATAA
>CACAMG010000005.1 GCA_902533585.1 uncultured Pelagibacteraceae bacterium | reverse complement strand
CTAAATTAGATTCATTAGTTTTTATAACTTCGTCATTTTCAATAATATATTTTGCCAGGTCTAATTTGTGTTTGTTTTTAGTTTTTACCATTCTTTCAAATTCTTTATGACGTTTTGAAGATATTGAAACCCATTTTTCCATTATTTTTTTATGCTCTGGGAATCTATCTATATTTAATTTATGAAATTCAGAAGTTTCTTCTGAAAAATTGATAATTTCTGGTGCATTTAGTACTTTTGGATTCATTAAAAATGAAATTACATACCAGTCTTGACCAACTAATCTTGAAAAATGACTGTGGGCACTAACCAAAGCTATTAAAGGATACTTAATATTATTGTCTTCCAACCATTTTCTTTCTCTTGCTGAATAGATTCTTGTCGAACTATTATCAGGATTGTAGAGTTCTTTTTTTAAATCAGTATGCCCTATTACCATACAGTTATGTGTTGACCCTTTACGATATACTTCAACTACGAAATATTCCGGTCTTTTGTAACATCCGTCGTGCTCATCTAAAAAAATTGATTCATTTATGGCATCGTTCAGATAAACTTGATAATTTCCTCCTAATTGAGATTCTCCTATTGCTATTGACTCCATTACTTCACCATCAACAACAAGTGCAAAGCTGGTGCTTTTAACTCGAACATTTGCAAAACTGTCGGTCATTTTATCAAAAACTATCCACTTTCCACTTGATAATGGGATTTTAAATTTTTTGTTTATTTCAATTTGGCCTTGTACTTCTTGGCCGCGAAAATAATCTTTTGCAAAACTAGAATTAAAAAAAAATAAAATAAAAATTACGATTAATAATCGTATCATATCATTTGTAAGCCAACACCCGTTTTTGGATAAGTGTAAAGATTATAATTAGCAACTAATTCTTGTCCTGCTTTTACATCTTTGATTGTTATCATAAACATATATTTTGCATCACTTTTTTCATGTAAATTATAATACATATTTTCCCTATCATTTTTTCCATCTTTAATTACTTTTTTATCAGTGTTTGGATCAACTTGATCACCAAAATTTAATCTTGGTAATGCGTCAGATACCATTCTAATTATATTTGGATGATCAGAATGATTATAAAAACCTCCTAAAGGAGTTCTAATATATTTATTTTCAAATTGTTCGTCTCTTATGTGTGTTATCCCAATAAAAGAATTTTTCTTAATATCTTCTTTTGCGTACAACCCTAATCCCTCAATAGGTGAGTCTTTAATTGTTAATTGTTTTGGCAAAGGTCTATACATTTAATTTATTACTTTGTCTGGAGAAACATAGTTATAACCAAAAGCATCAGCCACTGCTTTATAAGTTACATCTCCACCACAAACATTTAATCCTTCCATAAAATTAGTATCGTCCTTAAGGGCTTTTTTATATCCATCTTTTGCTAACTTAGCTAAAAAAGGAAGAGTTGCTTTATTTAATGCTAAAGTTGATGTTCTTGGAACACCTCCTGGCATGTTTGCTACACAATAGTGAACTACATCATCAACTATATAAGTTGGATCAGCGTGCGTAGTTGGTTTACTTGTTTCAACACACCCTCCTTGATCTATAGCTACATCTACAATAACTGATCCTCTTTTCATTTTTTTTATCATTTGCTTTGTTATTAATTTTGGAGCTTCTGCACCAGGTATCAAAACGCCTCCAACTAAAAGGTCACATTCTGAAATTAATTTATCTAAATCTGTTTTGTCGCTTAAATTAGGTATAATTTTATCACCAAAAATTTCTTTTAATTCTTTCAATCTTGCTTCTGACTTATCTACAATATTTACTTTTGCTCTCATTCCTGTTGCAATAACTGCAGCATTTTCACCAACAACTCCACCACCTAAAATTACAACATTTCCTGGTTCTACTCCTGGAGCACCTCCTAGCAGCAAACCTCTGCCTTTTTGATTTTTTTCTAAACAATGTGCACCAGCTTGTACTGACATTCTTCCCGCAACAGCACTCATCGGCGCAAGCAAAGGCAGTCTACCATTATTATCAGTAACTGTTTCATATGCTATACAAATAGATTTAGAGTCAATTAAACCTTGTGTTAAATCTTTAGCAGCAGCTAAATGCAAATAAGTAAAAATAATTTGATTTTCTCTAATCATTTTTACTTCATTAGATAAAGGTTCTTTTACTTTAACTATTATTTCAGCCTCATTAAAAATATCTTCTGCTTTTTCTACTATTTTAGCACCAGCTTTTTTATATTGATCATTATAAAATCCAGCTTCATATCCTCCATTATTTTCAATCAAAATTTCATTCCCTTCTGAAACTAGAAGTTTTACACTTTCTGGTGTTAAACCAATTCTATTCTCTTGTGGCTTTATTTCTTTAGGAACGCCAATTTTCATGGATGAAAATTAATTTTTTTTGCTTTTAGAATAATTTGTTATTCCAGTTTTTAATTTATCAACTATCTCATCGATATGTTTTTTTTCAGAAATAAACATTGGAGCAATAATTAAACAGTCTCCCGTGGCTTTAAAATTAACTCCAGCTTCATAGCAATGTGTCCAACAAGTAAATCCTGCTTTTCCTGGTTTTTGATCCATTTTAATATCAATACCAGCCATTAATGCATATCCTCTTATATTTTCTACTGCTTCTAAATCTTTCAACGAAAAGATAGCCTCTTGAAAATATGGTGATAGTTCTTTTACTCTTTTAAATATATTTTCCTTTTCAAAAATATCTTGAACGGCTAAACCGGCGGCCACAGATATGGGTATTCCTGAGTATGTATATCCATGAAATAATTCTATAGTTCCTTTAGGTGCGTTATCTACTATTCCGTCATATATTTCTTCTTTGCATGCCACTACTCCCATTGGACTTATTCCATTGGTTGTAGCTTTTGCCATTGTCATAATATCAGGTGTAACTCCAAACTCTTGAGCAGCGAATTCGGAACCCATTCTTCCCCAACCTGTTATTACTTCATCAAAAATCAATAATATTCCGTGTTTGTCACATATTTCTCTTAATCTTTGTAAATATCCTTTGGGAGGCACTAATGTTCCAGTAGAGCCTGCTACAGGTTCAACAATGCAAGCTGCTATATTTTCTCCACCAAAATTCATTGCAAATCTTTCTAGATCATCTGCTAGCTCAGCTCCAGTTTCTGGTTGCCCGCTTACAAATTTATGTTCAGGTAAATGAGTATGTCTCATATGAAGAACACCAGGCATTAATATGCTTGCGAATGCTTTTACATTGTTAACCATTCCACCTACAGATGTCCCGCCGATATTCATTCCATGATATGCTCTTTCTCTTCCAACTACCCTAAATCTTTTTCCATCTCCTTTAGCTTTATGAAAGGCAATTGCAATTTTAATAGCAGTATCAACCGCAGTAGAACCACATATAGTATAAAAAATTCTATTTAAATTTCCCGGTGTATGTTTTGAAATTCTTGTTGCTAGTTCAAATGAACCTCCAAAACCTTGTTGAAATGGTTGTGTATAATCTAATGTTTCTAGTTGTTTGGTTATTGCGCTAATAATTTCTTTTCTTCCATGTCCCAATGGATTACAAAACAAACCAGAGCTTCCATCAATCAGGGTTTTACCATGATGGTTTTTCATGTACGCGCCTTTGGCTTCGGTAATTAATCTTGGGCTTTCTTTAAAACTTTTATTGGATGTAAATGGCATCCAATGTTCGTTTAAAGAATTTGGTATAGTTGTTTTGTTTTCTGAACTCATATTTGTTTTAATTTTTTTTGTTAGTTTAATTCTTGATTTCATAGACTAATTTTTAAAAGCTCTCTATAAAAATCGTAATTTAATAAATACACTTAAGAGTTGTATAGGATTACTTTTGAATAGGGGTTATATAAACTATCGTTTACAAGTCTCTAATTTTCCACTTTAATCTGTTTTTTAAATTTAAATTTAAAGGGGATAATAATGAAAAAAATAATTAGTTTTCTTCTAGGAACTATTGTTGCTCTTAGCTTATCTATTTCAGTTGCTAATTCAGCTGCAAAAGAAGTTAGAGTTGCATTCTTCTTAGAGTGGCCTACTCCAAACCAAGAAGATAAAGTAAAAAAACTTTTTGATAAAGCTTTGGGTGTGCCAGTTAAATGGACAAACTTTGCAAACGGTGGTGCAATGACTGATGCGATGTTAGCGGGAGATATTGATATCTCTTACTCTCAAGGTTTAGTACCATTTATAAATGCAGTTAAATCTAAAGCACCTTTGAAACTTGTAGATATTGCTATGGAATACGGAATGGGTGGAACAACTTGTGTTACATCTAACGCTTCTGGTATTACAAAAGCTAATGCTTCTGAATTAGAAGGCAAAAAAGTTGCTGTTCCACTAGGAACAATGGCTGAGTATGTTTTTGATGAAAGTATGAAAGTTGTAGGAGCTGATAGATCAAAAATGGATGTTATTCAAATGGACCCAGAAGAAGGAGCTGCTGCGTTAGTAAGTGGCGATGTTGTTATGGCATGTTTATTTGGTGGTAACTCTATCAAAGCTGCTGTAGCAGTTGGATCAAGACTATTAACAGTTCAAGAAGCTCGTGATGCTGGTATTCTTGGTATAGATATTACATCTGTTACTGACAAATTCATGAAAGAAAACCCAGGTATGCTTAGAACTTTCATAGAAGTAACTCATGAAGCTAATGCTAGATACGCATCAGGTAAAAGTGACCTGAACGCAATAGCTAAAGATGCTGAAATGAAACTTGGAGATATGAAAGAAACTATAGGTGGATTTAAATTTTTAACACCTGCAGAAACTAAGAAATCTATGGAAAGTGGTAATCTTGCTGGATTCCTAAAAGGAATGAACACTCCTGATGGAGCAGTAGATACTAGTTTTTTACCTAATTAATTTTAGGTTAGGATAATATTAATAGGCGCCAATTTATTAAATTGGTGCCTATTTTTTTAGCATAAATTCAATTATATTATTTGTATGAGCGACCTAGTTTCTCAAGATTTAAATATGATCTTTAAAACTCCTAAAGGAGAAACCGTTCATGCTTTAAAAGATTTAAATTTTACACTTAAAAAAGGAGAGCTTTTAACTGTATTAGGACCTTCTGGTTGTGGAAAAACAACATTATTAAATATTGCAGCTGGATTTCTTAGACCTACTTCAGGCTCAATTGTTTTAGGCGGAAATGAAATCAATGGTCCTGGTGTTGAAAGAGGAATGGTTTTTCAACAAGGTGCTTTGTTTGAATGGTTGACGGTAGCCGAAAACGTAAACTTTGGTTTAAGGATGAAAAAAGAAAATCCAGTAGAGACATCAAAAAAAGTTGAAGAATGGTTAGAAATAGTAGGACTAAAAGGATTTGGAAATACTCCAACCTACCAATTATCTGGAGGTATGCAGCAAAGAGTTGCTCTTGCAAGATGTTTAATTAATGATCCAGATTTAATTTTAATGGACGAGCCTTTGGGTGCTCTTGATGCATTGACTAGAGAAAAGATGCAATCATTAGTTCTAAAAATTTGGAAAGAAACTGGAAAAACTATAATTTTAATTACTCATTCTGTTGAAGAGGCTCTGTTACTTGGAGAAAGATTATACGTAATGGCGCCAAGACCTGGTCGTATACATAAGGAATATAGACTTCCTTTTGCATCAATGGGATTAGATGGAGATTTAAGAGAAATTAAAAAACAAAAAGAATTTTCTAGCAAAAGAGAAGAGATATTGGCCATGATTTGGAACATGGAAGAAGAAATTATGGGAAAAGATATTTAGTATGTTTACACAAATAATAACATTTTTAATTTTTTTTGCAGTTATAGGGTGTATTCTTTACGGAAGAAAACTAATTAGAACTGAAAGAGTTGATGCTGTTTTTGGAAATCCTGAAAGAGCAAAAGGAGGTATTCATTGGGTAATTGTTGGAAGTAGCTTTTTGTTGCTGACATGGCTTTATTATTCATGGGATATAGCAAAAGCTTTTTACCCAAAATCAGCTAATGAACTTTGCCAAGTTGGAAAAGTTAATGATTCATTGCTTTCACTAAAATATCTATTTCCAATAGAAGAAAGGCAATACAAAAGCACCTTTGTTATTCAAAGTGAAAATAAAAATATCGATAAAATAGCTAAAGAAATAAGCCAATCACCAGATTTACGAGATCAAGATAAAAATAAGCTTTTAAGTTTAGTTGCAAAAACTAAAAAAACAATCCCACTACTAACAAATGAAAATCTCTTTGAGAACCAAAATAAAGTTAAAATCGATGAATTAACTAATAAAATTACTCAGTTAACAATAAAATTTCAAAAACCAAATTATCCAGAAGAAACTTCCGAAGAAGAGAATAAAAGAAAAGAAGAAGCAATAAAAGAAGGTGAATGGGGAGCGTCAGGAACTGCGGTTGAACAAACAATAGAAATTCCGATTATTCCTAAAACAAAAAAAGGATTGAAATTTGATGCTGTTGCAAAAGAATTAAAATCAATTAGTGATGAATTCTTTAAACTAAGAAACCACAATCCTAAATACAAAAGAGCAATTCAAGAAATTAAAGATGAGGTTAAAAAATATAGATCTGATTTAAATGATACTCAAGAAGTTGCTTCGGCTTTAGCAAAGGATGTTCTTAAAATTGCAAGAAGAATTGAATATGCAAGCATTTTTCCACCAAAAACTTTAGAGGGTATGAACAAAGCAATTGTAGAATTTGATAATGTTCAAAAAAAAGAACAAGGGTATTTAAGGCTAGTAGATATTTTTTTATTTCCTTCTGGAACAATAGTATCAAGTGGTCCTAGTTGCTCTGAACAAGGTTCTGGTAGGTGGCTACCCAAACCTTCTGATACTTTAAATAAATTTGTTCTTTTACTAAAACCAAGCGTTGGATTTAAAAACATTCCATTAATTTGGTATGAAATGATGGATGTTAGTAGAATAATTGGTTTTATTCTTCCTGATTGGATTGCAGATATTGTGCCAGGCAAATACCCCGTTCACAGTGAAGATGGTACTGTAAAACCAAACTTTAAGAGTAAAGTTTTAAAGATAGTGACAGGTGAATTTAAATTATTCAAAATACCCATTCCTATGGGCCATATATGGGATTCATTTTTAAGAGTATTTTTAGGTTTAATTTTTGGAATAATTATTGGAGTTCCTTTAGGTTTGTTTATGGGTTTAAATAGATTTGCTAAAGGTTTTTTTGATCCATTAATTGAATTATACAGACCAGTGCCTCCTCTTGCATGGGCACCACTGGTAATATCTGTTCTTGGAATTGACAATGTAGGAAAAGTATTTTTACTATTCATGGTATCTTTATCTATAATGATTATTTCTGCAAGAGCAGGAGCATCTGGCACTCAATTATCAAAGATACACGCAGCTCATTCATTAGGTGCTTCTAGATGGCAAATCCTAAGATATGTTATATTTCCAAATTCATTACCAGAAATTCTTACTGGAGTAAGAGTTGCTATTGGTATGTGTTGGGGAACATTAGTTGCAGCTGAATTTTTGGCAGGAACGACAGGTATCGGTTTTGTTGAAAACGTTGCAAAAAAATATTTTCAATATGAAGTTATTTGGATAACTATATTTGTAATGGGAATGTTAGGTCTTTTATTTGATGTTACTCTTAGAAAAATAATCGACAAAACTATTCCTTGGCGTGGTAAAGGTTAAAAGTGAAGCAAAAGATTTTAAAACAAAAAATCATTAAAATATTTAAAAATCACAAACTAAGCAGTTCTCATGCTTTAATATGTGCTAATGCTCTTATTAATGCAGAATTAGTTGGAGCCCCTACTCATGGATTGTCTAGATTAAAAATGTATTGTGATCGAATAAACAAAAAAGTTATTAACCCTAAGCCAAAAATTAAAATAAAAAAAATTTCTCAATCAATTTCTCAAATTAATGCTAATAACAGTATTGGATTTGTTGCAGCTGATATTGGGATTAAGCAAGCAATAAAAAATGCCAAAAAAACTGGAATTGGTTTAGTTGCAGTTAAAAATAGTGGTCATTATGGACTTTCCGGTTACTACGCTGAGCAAGCGGTTAATAAAAATTTAATTGTATTTTGTTTTACTAACGCTCCTCCTGCTATAGCTCCTCATGGTGCTAAAAAAAGCTTGTTTGGTACAAATCCTATTTGTTTTGGAACACCTACATCATCAAGAATACCATTTATACTAGATACTTCAGTTTCAGTTATTAATAGAGGAAAAATAAGAGTTGCAGCAAGAATGGGTAAAAAAATACCTAAAGGAGTTGCTCTAGATAAATTTGGTAAACCAACTACTGATGCAAAAAAGGCATTAGCTGGCGTTCAATTACCGATTGCAGGTTTCAGAGGTTCAGGACTTGCCTGGATGGTTGACATATTAAGTGGCGTATTCACAGGTGGTAATCATGGCGGCAAAGTAAAAGATCCTTTTGATGACTTTTCAGGTCCACAAAATATTGGTCATTTATTTTTAGTTATGAAACCTAATCTTTTTGTAGGGAATTATAGTAAAAGAATAAAAGAAAATATTAAAAGAATAAAAAGATTACCTAAAATAAAAGGTGTAAAAGAAATTTTATATCCTGGTCAAAGTAAACAACGTAGGTTTAAAAAAAATCTTAAAAAAGAAATAAATATTCCGCCAAAAATTACTGAAGATTTAAAAAAGCTAAATGCTTAATAAAAAAGTTTTAATTAATATTTTTAAAAAGTTGCTAGAAGAAGCAAAAAAATCTTATGATGATTTTAATGCTACTGATGGAAAAATAGGTGATGGAGACTTAGGGGTTACAATTCTACACGGTTTAAAAGAAATAAATAACAATATCGATAAATTTAGTGATGATATGGGTGCAAATTTTATGATTTGTTCACAATCATTTGTTAAAAAATCTGGCTCTAGTTTTGGAACATTAATAGCCTTTTCATTTATGAATATTTCAAAAAACTTAAAAGGAAAAACTGAATGTAATCATGAAGATATTGTAGATATTTTTGAGACAGCTTTAAAAACAATACTAGAGAGAGGTAAAACTAGTTTAGGTGATAAAACAATTGCTGATAGCTTAGATTTGATTATAAAAAAACTAAAAGATAATCAAAATTATTCAGAAATATTTAAATCTGCAACAAAACAATCTTTGGTAGAATTTAAAGGGAAAAAAATTAAAATCGGTAGAGCAAGGATGTTTGAAGACAAAACTATGGAATTAGATGATCCTGGTATGTACGCATTAAATAAATTAAGTCAAATATTTTAAATTTAATGTAATTTTAATATTTTTTATGGTATAAGGAATTATGTCACCAAAAGACTTAGTGCTACAAGGATATAAACTCTTCTCTGAAGGAAAAATTGAAGAGCTGGGAAAACAGTGGCACAAAGACGCAAAGATACATGTAACAGGAAACCATGCTTGGTCAGGTACTTACAATGGTTACAATGATTGGGTATCAAGGATGTTATCACAAATTCCAGAAAAGTTACCAGGTTTCAATTTAGATATTCAAAATGTAAGTGCAGAAGGAGATAAAGTATATTTACATGTACACGTGACAGCAAAAAACCTTGATATGCACGCAGTTCATATGTTCACAGTTAAAGATGGAATACAAACTGAGATGCGTATATTTGACGATACCCAAAAGCTTTCTAAAGCATTAGGTTAATTGTTTATCTATACTTTTTTTTTACTTTAAGATTAAGACCTAGTTTATCACTATGGCGTAATCTAAGAACTACAATTGCTCCAGCAATTAAGAATATTGCTACAGCTTCATAAACTAGACCTGACGGGTCCATCTCTTTACCCTGAAGTATAATAAATCTAGATAAAGCCGTTATTGCTATCAATAAAGGTAGTGTAATACTTATTGACTGTTCGTCCCAAAATACCCTTACCATTGCTAAAACCTCTAAATAAAGAAACATTAAAAGCAAATCAGCTAAGGTAACTGATTGATTAACAAACATTTTTTTTATTTCTATACCAACTGCAATGACAGTGCTGATAAGTATAATTGTTAATAAAGCAAATTGTAGGGTTTTAGTAATTTTTTCCATTTCGTATTTTTTTTATTTAATTTGTAAACCTAAACACATCTTTAACCAATAATTCAGGTTGTTCTAATGCTGCAAAATGTCCTCCCTTGGACATTTTTATCCAATATATTTTATATTTTAGAAATCCATTCTTTCTTTTTTTCTTCATTTAAAAAAGAAGACTTAAAAGAGTTAACAATTAGTGTTTTTATTTCTTCTTGAGATAGATTTAATGCTGCCTGTATTTCAATTAAATTTTTATTTAAATAACCTCCAAAATAGGCTGGATCATCTGAATTCACCATAACCATTAACTTTTTATCTAGCATTTTTTTTAAATTATGTTCTCCTAGATTATTGAAGACTTTTAATTTTACATTTGAAAGCGGACATACTGTTAAAGGAATTTGACTTTTTGATAATATTTCAACCAATTTCTCATCTTTAAGACATTGAACTCCATGATCAATTCTATGAACATTTAAACAGTTTAAAGCTTCCCAAATATATTCCGGGGGTCCTTCTTCGCCAGCATGAGCAACTGTTATAAATTCATTTTCTAATGCTTTTTTAAATAATTTTTCAAATTTTTTAGGAGGGTTGCCTGTCTCAGACGAATCTAGTCCAACACCAAAAATCTTATCTTTATGTGCCAATGCCTTATCTAAAATTTTAAAACACTCATCTTCATTTAAGTGTCTTAAAAAACACATTATAATTTTAAAACTTAAACCAAATTCTTTTTCAGCTTTTTTAAAAGCATTAAAAATTCCATTTATAACAGTATCAAAATCAATTCCTCTATCTGTATGAGTTTGTGGATCAAAAAAAATTTCAGTATGCACTATATTGTCTTCTTTACATTTTAATATGTAGGCCCATGTGAGATCGAAGAAGTCTTGTTCTTTAATTAATACTTTGGCGCCCTCGTAATATATTTTTAAAAAAGAGTCTAAATTGCTAAAATTATATGCTTTTTTTACATCATCTACATTTTTAAAAGGAATCTCAATTTTATTTCTTTTTGCTAAAGAGAACATAAGTTCAGGTTCTAATGTCCCTTCAATATGTAAATGTAATTCAGTTTTTGGTGAATTTTTTATAAATTCTTTCAAACTCATAAAGTCCTTCCAAATTCTCTAATATCTTTAATTAATAAATCTGGTTGTTCTAATGCTGCAAAATGTCCGCCCCCAGGCATTTCTGTCCAACGTTTTATATTATAAATTCTTTCAACATAAGATCTTGGTGCCCACTCTAAATATTCTTTTGGAAATAAAGCTACTGCGGTGGGAGTTTTTAAAGGAAGATGTTCTTTTGGCAAAGCTCTACCTCCCTCCTCTCTTCTTCCATAATAAATCCATGATGCAGTATTAAAAGTTTTGGTTACTAGGTAAACCATAATATTTGATAACAAAATATCTTTTGAAAAAACACTTTCAATATCTCCATTTTTAATATCAGACCATCCTCTCATTTTTTCAATTATCCAAGCAGCAACTCCTACTGGGCTATCCATCATTGCATAACTCAATGTCTGTGGTTTTGTAGCTTGTTGAGTTCTGTAACCATCTTCAATTCTTTGTTCTTTTCTAAATCTTTCTTGCCATTCTTTTTCTTCTTTAGTTTGTGGTCCATCAGGGTGCCGCGTAATTAAAATGTTAATGTGTATTCCTAGTAAATTTTTAGGAAAATCATAAGCGAGCCAAGTGCAGATTGTTCCTCCGAAATCACCTCCTTGAGCGATATATTTTTTATATCCTAAAACATTTGTCATTAAGTTATTAAATATTGAAGCCATTTTTCTTGGACCAATTGGCCTAGAAGATCTTCCTGAGAATCCAAATCCAGGCAGTGATGGAACAACAACATCAAATCCATCTTCTTCTTTTCCTCCAAATTTTTCAGGATGCGCAAGTTGATCTATTATATGTAAAAATTCTACTATCGAACCTGGCCACCCATGACTTAGTAATAATGGTTTTGGATTTGATCCACTTCCCTTTTCATGAATAAAATGAATGTCAACCCCATCAATATTAGATTTAAAATTACTAAATTTATTTATTTTTTCTTCAGTTTTTCTCCAATTATATTTTTCGGTCCAATATTTTGAAAGCTCCTTCATGTAATCTAAATTTGTTCCATATTCCCATCCTCCATCATCAGGCATTTCATGCCATTGGTAGTTTTTCACCTTTGAATATATATCTTCAAGAATTTCTTTAGGTATATCTACTTTAAAAAGTTTTTTCATGATGCTTTTCTAAAATCCCATGGATATTGAAACTTCATTGCCCACATTCCAAATTTATTAGCTTTTGCAAAATTTTCATCTTCAATAAATTTTGTTGAATATTTTCTATATGCAAAAGCATAGCCACTTCGTACTAAAAATTTTGATAGGCTTTCACCATTCACAAAGCATTCTGCCAAGGTTCTTTTATAAACATCCTTGCCTTCTTTGATGCATTTAAGTGTGTTGTTGCCAATCTTTTTCACTAGCAGCATTTTTGCTGACATACCACAAAGTACTTTTTGGTCGCCTTGTAGGCAAGTCTGTTTTAATTCAGGTGTGTCAATACCCGAAAATCTTATTTTTTCACCATTTAAAATAATGGTATCGCCATCTACTATTTTTAGATTATCAGCAAAACTAACGTTGCAAGTTAGAAAGCACAGAACTATGATACTTATAATTTTTTTCATATAACAACTATATACTTTTTTAAATTTAGATTATAAAAATAATTATGAAAAAAATAATCAACAATCCAAGTAATTTTGTAGAAGAGTCTATTGATGGCTTAATTAAGTCTCATCCGAATATTTATGCCATGGCCAAAGATAACAATAGAGTTATCACAAGATCTAACAAAGCATCTAAAAAAGTTGGAATAGTGACTGGTGGTGGCTCTGGTCATCTACCAGTTTTTACAGGATATGTTGGAAAAGGGTTTTTGGATGCATGTGCAATAGGCTCGGTATTCGCATCACCTTCTGTTGAACAGATGGTATCAGCAATTAAAAATGCAGATAATGGAAATGGTGTTTTATGTATTATTGGTAATTACGGTGGAGACGTAATGAATTTTGAAATGGCATGTGAAATGGTTGAAGCCGAAGGCATCAAAACAAAAAAGGTAATAGTTGCAGATGATATTGCAAGTGCAAATGAATCTGAAAAATTAAAACGTAGAGGAATAGCTGGTATGATTTTTGTCTTTAAAATTGCTGGAGCCATTGCTGAAGATGGTGCTTCTCTTGATGAGGTTTTTAATACAGCAGCTGAAGCCAATAGCAATATTAGAACACTTGGGGTTGCATTGTCTCCCTGTATATTACCAGAGGCTGGTAAACCCACTTTTGAAATAAGTGATGATGAGATAGAAATTGGCATGGGAATACATGGTGAACCAGGTATTAAAAGAGAAAAATTAAGGCCCGCAAATGATTTAGTTGATGATCTTTACAAAAGAATCATGGATGATTCAAAATTAAAATCTAATGAAAATATTGCCATAATGATAAACAGTTTGGGTGCTACTCCTCTAGAAGAATTATATATTATTTCAAAAAGAGTAAATGAAAATTTATCTAATTCAAAAATAAATAATATCAAAACTTATGTTGGAAGATATGCAACTTCAATGGAAATGGCTGGTATGTCTATCACTACTTTAAAATTATCAGATAATTTAAAAAAATATCTATTTGCTCCAAGCGAATGCCCATTTTGGAATAATTAAATGATTTCAGATAAAGAAATAGTTTGCCCAAACAATCTCTTAGATTCTGCACATAAAAAAAAAGGTGTAACAGCAGGTATAGTTAATGCTGGAAAACCTTTGCCTATGTTGTCAATTATGGATGCAGTAGGTGAAAACTTAATTATACCAATTTTTATTGGAAATAAAAAAGAAATAGAAAATTGTGCTGATGAGCTTAAATTTGATATCTCAAATTATAAAATAGTACATGAACCTGATGAAAATAGAACTGCAAAAGTTGCTGCTCAACTCGCATCGGAAGGCAAAATAAAAATAATTGTAAAAGGCCATATTCATACTGACGTTTTGATGAAAGAGGTTATAAAAAAAGAATATAATCTTATTGGAAAAACAAGGTTAAGTCATATTTGGCATATGACATTAAACAAAGATGACAAACCATTAATTATCACAGATGGCGCTCTTAATGTCTTACCAAATATTAAAACAAAAATGCATATATTAAAAAATGTTGTAAATTTTTGTAATAGAATTGGAATTGATAGACCTAAAGTTGCGGTTCTATCTGCTACTGAAGAAGTGTTAGATAGTGTACAGAGTTCTTTAGACGCTAAGGAAATTACTGAACTAGCTGTTAAAGAAAAAATAAATGCTGATGTGTTTGGACCTTTAGCTTTTGATAACAGTATTTCAAAAAAATCTGCAGCTATTAAAGGAATAAAAAATATTGTAGCTGGTGAAGCAGATGTTTTGTTAGTACCTAATATAGAATCTGGAAACAGTTTAGTTAAAATGATGATATATTTTATGGGAGCGTGCGCTGCAGGAGTAGTGGTTGGAGGCAAAGTTCCTGTTGTAATTACTAGTAGATCTGATGAGGCTTCAGCAAGATTGGCATCTATGGCAGCTGCTGTTGTTGCATTAGATTGATTAATGATTTAAAATTTTTAAATAAATTATGGCTATAAAATATTTAAAAAAATCACCAAAAACCTCATCTACCGATGATGTAAAAACAAGAGAAATTGTAGAAAATATTTTAAAAGATATTGAAAAAACTAAAGAAGAAGGATGTAAGGCTCTTGGTAAAAAATTCGATAAATACGATGGTGACATAATAGTTTCCAAAGAAAAGATTGAAGAGATAAAAAAAAATTTAGATCAAAAAACAAAAGATGATATCCAATTTTCTCATGAAAGAGTTAGAAAGTTTGCTGAAGCTCAATTAAAAAATTATGGTCAAGATTTTGAAGTTGAGCTTTCAGATGGTTTGTATGCTGGACAAAAATTAATTCCTGTTAATACTGCAGGATGTTATGTTCCAGCCGGAAGATACGCTCACATTGCTTCTGCTGTAATGAGTGTAACTACTGCCAAAGTAGCAGGTGTAAAAAACATTTTAGTATGCAGTTCACCCAAACCTGATGTTGGAGTACATCCTTCTATTGTTTATACCGCAGACCTTTGTGGTGCAAATGTAATTATGAATTTAGGCGGAGTTCAAGCAATTGCAGCAATGACCAATGGTTTATTTGGAAATTCTCCTGCTGATATTTTAGTTGGTCCCGGTAATCAATTTGTTGCTGAAGCCAAAAGAATATTATTTGGAAAAGTTGGTATAGATCTTTTTGCTGGACCAACAGAAATTGCAATTATAGCTGACGAAACAGCCGATCCTGAAATTGTTGCTTATGATTTAGTAGGACAGGCTGAACATGGTTACAATTCTCCTGCTTGGTTATTTACAAAAAGTAAAAAATTAGCTGATGATGTAATGAAAAGAGTTCCAGAATTAATTGCTGATTTACCAGAACTTCCAAAACAAAGTGCTGGAGATGCATGGAGAGATTTTGGTGAAGTTATTTTATGTGATACTGACGAAGAAATGGCAAAAATTAGTGATGAATATGCTCCTGAGCACCTAGAAGTACAAACTAAAAATTTGAAATGGTTCCACGAAAGACTGAAAAATTATGGTTCATTATTTATTGGAGAAGAGACTACTGTCGCTTATGGAGATAAATGTTCAGGTACAAATCATATTCTTCCAACAAAAGGTGCTGGAAGATATACTGGAGGCTTATTTGTTGGGAAATTTATTAAAACTCTTAGTTTTCAGAGAATGACAAAAGAATCTACTAAAGAAGTTGGTGCAGCGGCAGCCAGAATATCAAGATACGAAGGAATGGAAGCTCATGCAAGAACTGGTGATGTAAGGCTTAGAAAATACGGTTTTTCAAATTAAATTGATAATATCTAAAAATACATAACTAGATAAAACGGTCATAAATATAATAATAAAAAAATTTATAATTTTCCACGCTTTTGAATTAATTAAATAATTTGAAAAAAATTTTGCTAAATAACCTAAAGAGAAAAAAAATAAAAAAGAAGCAATAGAAGCTCCTATGCCAAAAAAATATTTATGAGAAATTAAAAAGTTTTTTGAAAAATTTCCTAAAAAAAAAACTGTATCTGAATAAACATGTGGATTTAGATATGTAAAACCAAGAGTTTTAACTATTATATTCTTAAGTGATAAATTATTACTTTCAAAATTAATTTTAGAATTATTATATAATGATATTATTTTATTATAAATAAAGTAAATTAGAAAGATAAAAAGCAATATATTAAAAATTAACTCAACATTTTTAGTGAAGTAAATTTTAAGGTATTCAAATAAAAATATTCCTAAAAAAATTAAAATTAAATCTGATACAGAGCAGATCAAACATACTAAAAATATATATTGTTTTTTTAAGCCTTGCTCCATAACAAATATATTTTGAGCTCCTATAGCAAAAATTAAACTTAAACCTGTAAAAAAACCAAGAATTAGAAAGTACATTAAAAAATACTAAACTCTCTTCTTACCTTGAACAACTCTGTCTAAAATTAACGCTACAAACAATATTGCAATACCAGCTAAAATTCCTTGTCCTACGTTAGCGTACTGTAAAGCCTCAAGCACATCTTGACCTAAACCTTTTGCTCCAATTAATGATGCAACAACTACCATTGCTAAACTTAACATTACAGTTTGGTTTACCCCTGCAAGAATCGAAGGAGTTGCCAATGGTAAATCTACCTTTCTAAGCAAATACCATTTGGATGCACCATATGCGATTGCAGCTTCTCTTATAGTTTCAGGAACACCTCTCAAACCTAAAACTGTAAGTCTAACCACAGGTGTTCCACCGAATATCATTGTTATTATAACTGCGGCGACTTTTCCTGTTCCAAAAAATGCAATTACTGGAATCATAAATACAAATGCTGGCATTGTTTGCATGAAATCCATTATTGGTCTTATCATTGAATAAAATCTTTGCCGTCTTGCACAATAAATTCCAAGTGGAATTCCAATAACAATACTTAAAATTGCTGCGGTACCAAGCAAAGCAAGAGTGGTCATAGCTTTAACCCAAAAACCAAGAAAACCCATATAAGCTAAAAATCCTGCTGAATAAATTGCCGTTCTTACTCCTGCGGATAGAGCTGTTAAAACTACTATAGTAGTTATAATTACAACCCATGGAGTTTTTACAAAAATTAACTCCAAAAAATCTAATACAGATCTTATTCCAATGGTAATTGCTGTAAATAAAGCATCTCCTTTTATAACTGCATAATCGAAAATTGTTTCAACCCATTTGATTGAAGTAAGCCTAATTTCTGGATGAGTGGGAAAATCATTCATAATTTCCATCAACCCAGGAAAACTGTAATGAACTACTGAAAATAACATTATTACAGCTGTAAAAATTCCACTTAATATGTAATTTTTCATTTTCATACCAGGGCTAATCAATTTATTTGAAAGCCATTCTGAGTATCTTTTTTCTAAAATGGTGTTAGCTAATACTCCTTGAATTAATTTAACAAATATTAGTACAGCAAACCCAAAGATTGTTATCCAAATAGCAGAAGCCTCGATTTGTTGTACATCTAAAACATACTCTTTCATCGCATCTTCTAAAGATTTTATTGCTCTTTTATAAACTTCTACTTTGTCAGGATTATTTTGTATTGCTGCTTCTAATTGTTTGTTTCTAAAGTCAATTGTTGATTGGATTTTATCAATTTTTTCTAAAGCATCTTTGGTAATATTTCCAAATAAACCTCTAATAATTTGAACAACAGCAAAAGTTTCGACTATTAAAAAAGCTAAAGCATAATTCCATATATTCCTCATTCCAAACCAAATTGGACCTAGTAATGAGGCAAATAAATTAAATGAAAAAGAATAAGATGGTTTGCTACCAATTTTTTTGAACTCTTTAATGTAATACCCGGGATTTGTAATAACAAAATTGCTTATAAGCTCTGATCTAGATAAATTCTTATTTTCTTTATTCATTATCATTTCCCTCAACAACGGCTTTTAATAGATCAGATTGACTTATAACTCCCATTTTTTGATTGTTTTTGCTTAAAACTATTATTGGTTTATCTTTTGAAATTGAAGTTTCTATTAGTTTACTCAAAACATCATTTTCATTTACTGTTTCACTTTCATTGTCTAATGGACCAAATTTATTTTCATAATCTTTTATAGATTGCATAATTGTTTTTGCTTGAACAACTTTTAGTCTTGAAATTCCTTTAACAAAATCTGCAACATATTCATCTACTGGATTAACAACGATTTCTTCTGGTGTTCCAATTTGAACTACCATACCATCTCTCATGATGGCTATTCTATGTCCTACTCTAACTGCTTCATCTAAATCATGTGTGATAAACACAGTTGTTTTTTTCATCTGTTTTGAAAGTTTTATGAATTCTGATTGAAGCTGTCTCCTAATCAACGGGTCCAATGCACTAAAAGGTTCGTCCATTAATAAAAATTCCGGATCTGCTGCTAAAGCTCTAGCTAAACCCACTCTTTGTTGCATACCTCCAGATAATTCATGTGCATATTTATTTCCCCAACCTTGAAGTTCTACAATATTTAAAATTTTGTTCGCTGCATCTAATCTATCATTTTTACTTACTCCTCTTATTTCTAAAGGCATTGCGATATTATCTAGAACTGATCTGTGCGGCATCAATGCAAAATTCTGAAACACCATTCCTATTTTTTTATTTCTTAATTCTTGCAAACTATCTTTATCAAACTGCATTACATCTTGATCATTAATTAATATTTTTCCAGAAGTTGGTTCAAGAAGTCTATTAATATGTCTTACTAATGTAGATTTTCCACTACCTGAAAGTCCCATAACACAGAATATTTCTCCCTTATTTACATCAAAAGATACATTTGAAACTCCTATTACAGAGTTATATTTTTCTAAAGCTTCCTGCTTTGAAATTTTTTTGTTTTGGATAGCATCTAAAGCTTCTTTTGAATTGTTTCCAAAGATTTTCCAGACGTTTTGAATTTGGATAGCTGTTTCCATAAATTACGTTTTTAAACAAAATTCAATTGAAAAGCATACCTGGCAACATTACGTCGCCAGGTAAATATAATTTATTGAACTAAACTTATAGTCCTAACCAGCCGTCAACTTTAGATTTGTTTTTACTCATCCAATCTCTAGCTACTTCGCCTGGATCTCTTTTTTTAACTGATACTTGGTAAGCCATCCAAGAAACATCGTCCGCTGATATTTGAAATTTCTTAAAAAATTCAACGATTGCTGGAGATTTGCTTTCTAAAGAAGTTCCCCAACCAATTTGTATTTTTTTAAGTGCGTCTTTAGATGCAACATAAGACTTTTTATACCAATCAGGATCTGCTTTTGGTTGTATCATTTTATATTTAGCAGGATCATGTTTAGGTTCTTCTAACATTACTACATCTGCCATTCCCCAAATTGCATGAGGTTTGTAACAATAAAATGCGTAACCTTCTCCTTTTTTAATTGAATCTAAAACTCTAGCATTTTTAACAGCTTCTGCTGCTCTTATAGGTTCAATTCCCGCATCAAGTAATTTGTAATCTCTTACTTTTACTTCGTTAACATTAGCTGACGCCCAACCATCTGCACCAATCCAAAACTCACCTTTTCCGTTACCATCGCTGTCCATTGCTTTAACAACTTCTGGTCTTCCCAAGTCTTCAATTGCAGTAATATTCATTTTTTTTGCAAAATCTTGAGAAACACAATAGCCTTGGTTTCCTTCGTAAGAATTACTACTTAATTTAAGAGTTCCTTTTGGAACTAAATCATTAGTGTAAGCTTCTTGGTTTGGTAACCAGATATCTGGATGAACTTCTATTTCGCCCTTTGATCTATCAATTGCTCCGTAGATTGCAGTATTGTTTCCTGGTACTAGTTCTGCTTCGCCACCCATTTTGTCAATAACTACAGCTGCTAATAAATTTGCTATAGCAGTTGCACCCGTCCAACCTGGATCTCCAATTTTTACTTTTTCAGCAAAACTTGAAAACGAAGTCAACATTGAAATCAATCCAGCAATTAACGCTGTTTTTATTATTTTCATTATTTCCCTCTTTTTGTTATTTAAATTTAAAAATCAGATTTGAATTTAATTTTAATAAAACTTCAACATGTTTTTTATGAAATAATGTCCTATTTACTTAGAAAATTTAAAACTAATGAATTAAATTCTTCAGGTTTTTCTAAATGAACGTTGTGACAGCTCCCTTTAAAAATTGATAAATCAGAATTTGGTATATTTTTATTTAAAGTATCAACCTGTTCAAAATTATATGAAATATCTTTATCCCCCCAAATGATAAGTGTTTCATTTTTAATATTTTTTAAGTTTTCAAAACCTCTCCAATTTTTCATTGCGATTAGAGCATTGTCAGCTGTCTCTTGGCTAGTTTCTTTTGTAGCATTTTCACAAAGATAATAATATTTTGCCCTATCTCCGTTAATAAACCATTTTTTGGGAACTCTTTTTACCGTTTCTTTAATACCTTCTTTTTTAAGTTTTTCTCTTGATTCCTCTAATGTTTCGAACCTACCTGGAATATCTCCAATAGAGCCTGTAGCAAAACAAATTAATTTATTAATTTTATCCCCTGAAATTTTTGCAATTTCTTGTACTATCATTCCGCCCATGGAATGACCTAATAAATTAAATTTATTAATTTTTTTACTATCAAGACATTCTAATATGACTTTAGCCATAGAATTAATACTATCCAATGATTTAAGCTTATGGCTTTCTCCAAATCCAGGTAGGGCAGGTGTTATTACTCTAAAATATTTCTTTAGAAATTCTTTTTGAAGCTTCCACATCTCTGATGAACCTAAAAAACCATGTACTAAAACCAATGGATAGCCTTCTCCTGTATCGTCTACATATATATCTTTCATAAATATTAAATCTTCTGATTATATACAAAAAATAGTTTTCTTGGAAAATTTCCTTCTTCAAAACTATCTATTAAAATATTATTAAATCCTTTTAAAAGTTTTTTTACTTTTTCTTTTGAAAAAAAATGCACAATAAATCCGTCGTTTTCATATAAATTTTCCCCTATATAAGTTCCATTTTTATAATCACCATCATCTGTATTTCTGACTGTATAAATATTTATACCTTTTGGTTTTAATACTCTACAAATTTCATTATTTAAATTTTCTAGCTCTAAACTTGTTAATGCCATGCAGTATAGCATGTGAGAAAAGCAAGCATCAATGGAGTTGTCTTTAAATGGCAACGTCTTTCTTACATCAAAAGTTTTAGTTGAAATATAATCTGATAAATTTTGAATTTTTGTTTTTTCATTTATAACTTTGATCCCTGACTGGCTATAATCCAAAGCATCAACATGAATTGAATTTTTTGCAAAAAAAATTGTATCTCTTCCTAATCCAGCACCTAGTTCAATAATTTTATTGATTTCATTTTCTTTAAATAATTCTAAAGCTTTTTTTGCTGGTAAACTTGGTTCTAAACCAAACATCTCAGGCTTACTTGAGAAATTCTTTTCCCAATGCTGAGATTGTTGGTTTAATACTTTTGTATCCAAATTACTTTTGTGGATCTGGAACTTTTCTTAAATATGGTTTTATTGTCTCCCAACCATCTGGATATATTTTTTTTGCTTCCTCATTTGTAACCTTAGGAACAATAATTACTTTTTCTCCAGGTTTCCAATCAGCTGGTGTAGCAATCTTATGTTTTGCTGTTCTTTGCATAGAGTCTATTGCTCTTAATATCTCTTGAAAGTTTCTTCCAGTTGTCATTGGATAAGTTAGAAATAAACCAATTCTTTTGTCTGGTCTAATAACATAAACAGTTCTTACAGTTTCATTGTCTACCGCTGTACGTCCCATTGATGTTGTTCCAGCATCGCCTTCAAGCATGTTATAAAGTTTTGCAACTTCTAATTTTTCATCTGCTATGATTGGATAAGATGGTTTCATTCCACAAACATCTTTAATGTCATCTAACCATTTAACGTGATCAGAAACTGGATCTACGCTTAATCCAATTACTTTTACATTTCTTGAGTCAAAGTCTGGTTTCATTTTTGCTAAAGTACCTAATTCAGTTGTACAAACTGGAGTGAAGTCTTTTGGATGTGAAAACAATACTCCCCAGCTGTCGCCAAGCCACTCGTGAAAAGAAATTTCTCCTTCTTGAGTAGTTGCTTTAAAGTCTGGAGCGACACTATTTATTTTTAAAGTCATTTTTTCCTCTCTTTAATATTTTTTGAACAGTTATAAACAAGATTGATTTGCTATGCAATTTTTTATAGTGTCTAATATTACTAATGATATTTGAACAGTTATTTGACACTAAATCTTCAACTTATACTTACATTATATCAAGTGGAAAAGGTCGTGAGGCTTTAATTATAGATCCTGTAATTGAACATGCAGAAGAATACATAGAAGTTTTAAAAAATTTAGATTTAAAATTAGTTAAAGTAATTGATACGCATATTCATGCTGATCACATAACAGGTTTAAACGAATTACATAAAAGAACAAGTTGCACCAGGATTATGGGTGAAAAATCAAAGTCAGAAGTAATTGATTTAAAAATAAAAGATAACGAAAAAATAAATGTAGAAAATATTGAACTTAAAGCAGTGTATACACCGGGTCACACTGATTGTTCTTATAGTTATCTTATGAATGATAGAGTTTTTACTGGAGATACTCTTTTAATAAATGGAACTGGGAGAACAGACTTTCAAAATGGAAACTCTTATGATGCTTATGACTCATTATTTAACAAACTACTTAAATTACCAGAAAAAACTTTGGTATATCCAGCTCATGATTATAATGGAAAAAAAAATTCAACTATTGAAAATGAAAAAAATAATAATCCACGTCTTCAAGTAAGTTCAAAGGAACAATATGCAGAAATTATGAACAATCTAAATCTAGCAAATCCTAAAATGATGGATGTTGCTGTACCTGCGAATGTAAAAGGTTTAACTTTAGACCAAATTTAATAAGCGACAATATTTCTGTTGTAAATAAATATTATACCAATATATTTCTACTATGGCTTGTAATAACCCAAAATGTAATTGCGCAAATTGTATAAATGAGAAATGTACTTGTGATGGAACTAAGGATTGTGATTGTATTCCATCAGACATTAATTGTTGCTGTAACAATTAATTTTGCATAGCAGATTTCTAATAAAAGCGTTACATTAAAAATATAAATTAAATAGAGGGGGAAAATATGGAAAAAGAAATGCTTGCAATAGCAAGACTTAAATCTGGTAAATTTGAAAAGTTCATGGGATTTATGCAATCAGATGAAGGAATGGCAGTAAGAAAAACTATTGCTCATGTTGAAAAAACAGTTCCAGCAATAGGACCAGATAAAAGTTATGTTATGTTTAAAGTCTCAGTTCATAATGAAGAAGAAATGAAGAAATTCGCTTCAGGCAATAATCCAATAGCAAAACCTATTTTCGATGAATGTGTCGAAGTTGTTCAAATGTATGAATTGAGTAAAGTTAATCTATAAGGATTAATAAAAATGACTGGATACGCAATAACCCAAATTGAAGTAACTAATCCTGAAGACTACAAAGAATATTTAGCAAAAGTTACAGATATTGTTACAAAATTTGGTGGAGAATATTTAGTAAGAGGTGGTGAGTTTCAATGTTTTGAAGGTGAATGGAAATATCCAAGAACTGTAGTAATTAAATTTCCTTCTTATGAAAAAGCATTGGAATGGTATAACTCTGAAGAATATAAACCGGTAAGACAGATACGGTTAAATAATTCTGTCGGTAATTTTATAATAGTTAAAGGAGCAAAATAATATGTCTATACTGACAAAATATAACCAAGCACTTGCTAACAATGATTCAAATTTAGCTAATGAAATTATTCATGATGATTATCAATTTATACTTCATTCGTCGGGGAAAAAACTGGATAAAAAAACTGTTATAGAGTGGCTTAAAAGTGGAGATGTTAAAAGAAGCAATGTTAGAATTTTATTTGAAAATGATGAAGTTGGTTTCGAACATTCATTTGTAACATTTAATGATGGGAATAAAGAAGCGGTTATGTCTTACATGGAATTTAAAGATGGAAAGATAATTAAGCAAGAAACAGGGGCAACAAAATTACCTAAGTAATGAATAAAAGAAATAAAAATGCTGCAAAAATTTTATATTCTTGGAGAAAAGCTATGCCTTTTTATTATGCTGTAGCATTCATAATAGTGCTTATAATTATTTTTAAATAAACAAACACATTGTGACATTTTGTTCCGATCATTGATTTGATTTAATAATTTAAGCATATATATCAGCCTGGTGTTTAGAATCATTCTAATTTATGAAGGCTTTTTTTTGCTATTCTGGAATCTGTTGTATTTATCCAGTTCTGGAATAGAAAACTGGTTCACAGAAAAATTTTTAACTGGTGTATTTGTATTTTTATCAACAATGCTGTTGGGAACAACTCTAGTCTATATAATTTATATAAGTGCAAAATTATCTGGATTTATTGATAAAATACAAAAAATAAAAGATCCTAGAAAAAATATTTATTAATTGTTTTTATATGTTGTCCAAAAAACAAATAAGTTTAAAAGCCTGGATAAAGCAAAGATGGAGAACAAAATCTGGGAAAAAATCTTCTTTGACTGGAGAAAGATATTTACCTGAAAAAGCTATTAAAGCTTTATCAGACAAAGAATACAAACTTACATCTAAATTAAAAAGAAAAACTATAAAAAAAGGTAAACAATTTTCTAAACAACCAAAATTTATTGTAAGAAAAGTAAAAATATATAGAGATGAGTGGAAAATAGATAATAAAATAACAGATGGTCGTTATACAAAACCTTATTTAAGAAAAAAATTATTTCAACAAATTAAGGCAACAAAAACTCATGGAACAAAAGCCGGACAGTGGTCAGCTAGAAAAGCTCAATATTTAGCAAAAAAATATAAAGCTATGGGAGGAAGTTATTATTAAAATATGACAGCAAAATATTTAATTTTTGGAGCAACAGGTTCTATTGGTTCCAATTTGTCAACTCTATTAAAAACTTCAGGATACGATATCCATTTGGTAGCAAGAAATAATGATGAAGTTGCAGCATTATCTGACAAATTAGGTTGTTCATATACTCTTGTGGATGTTTTAGAAGATGATTTTGTAGAAAAAGTTAAAGCTGACATAAATAATGTAAAAGGAATTGCATATTGTGTAGGCTCTATAGATTTAAAACCAATTAAAATGGTTACAGAGCAAGATTTTAATAAATGTATGAAGTTGAATCTTTATTCTGCTGTTGAAGTTATAAAAGGATTTCAAGAAAGTCTTAAAAAAAATAAAGGCTCTCTAGTATTATTTTCGACTGTTGCTGCTCAAAGAGGTTTTACTAATCACTCAATAATAGCTTCTACTAAAGCTGCTGTTGAAGGTTTAACTGTTTCTCTTGCTGCTGAATTTGCTCCCAATATAAGAGTAAATTGTATAGCTCCAAGCTTAACAAAATCTAAGATTGCTCAACCTATATTAAAAAATACAGTTATTGCGGAAGGAATAGCAAAAGCGCATCCATTAAAAAGGATAGGAGAAGGAAAAGACGGAGCAGCTCTTGCAAAATTTTTACTTACAGATGAAAGTTCATGGGTCACAGGTCAAATAATTGCTGTTGATGGTGGTAGATCAAAACTTTCTTAAAATTTAAAAATCATATATTATTAACTAATGGGAAATGTTTCAGCATATATAATATTATTTATTGCAGTTGCTTTGGGTACAGCTGCTAATAGTTTTGCCAAAATGGCTGACGGGTTTACTTTGATTATGCCAAGTATATTAACAGCAATAACTATTGTTGGATGTATGTATACCTTGTCACTTGTTATGAAAGTTATTCCTGTAGGTATTACCTATGCTTCGTTTGCTGGGCTGTGTATTATTGCAACTTCATTGGTTGGTATAATTAAGTTTAATCAGTTTCCTGATGTTTATACATTGATAGGTCTTATTTTAATAATATCAGGTGTCTTAATTGTTAATTTACTAGGAAAAGCTAATTAACTATTTGTAAATCTCGTCTACTTCAACGCCGTAAGCTTCTACTAATTTATTATTTTGATTAGCTATCCCCATAACATCAATCATTTCTTTTATCATTTCATCCGTTGCACCCTTTTTCTTTGCAGCAAACGTATGAGATTTAGTACAATACTCACAGCTGTTCGTCATTGAAACCGCAACGTAGATTAATTCTTTAACTACTGGATCAAGTGCACCTGCTTTCATAACTTGTTTTAATGAATTCCAAGTTCTTTCTAAAGTTTCTGGACTATTTGCAAGATATTTCCAAAAATTTGGAACCTCTGTAATTTTTCTTACATTTTTAATTTCGTCATATATTTCTTTAACTTTTCCTTTAGCTTCACTTTCTTCAATTGGTTTAAACATTGGCATTTTTCCTCCTTTATAGTAAATATTCTTTAAAGAAATTTATGAATTGAGGCATATATTCTTCCATGTGATCTCCACCAATTGTAACTCCTCTTTTCAGACATTTTTCTTTTTTTAAAATTTTAAATGTTTTTTTCCATAATTTTTTTGGTTCAGCTTGTGCTGCTTCATAAAAAGCATCCATAGATGAAAAAAGTTTATGTTTAGTTAACACCATATCAGGCCATTCATTACCAACAACAAAACCATCATTATCAACAAAAAAAGCAGGACAATTATGAACTGTCATTGCTTGATACTTTTTAGGTTTTTGATCAAAATGGAATCCATGATACCAACCTTTTTTTAAATCAATATCAACTTGACCAGGTTCAGATTTAATTTTTTTTACATAATCTTCACAATGTTTAGGCAATGTGTAGTCATCGGCAGCACCATGAATATAAAGTAATTTAGTATTTGATGTTAGTTCTGGCTTGTCAAAGAAACCTGCAAGTTTACATTCTGCTGCCTCAGGTAATATTGCATCAAATCCTCTGGTACCTTCCAAAAACAAAGATGTAAACTTTACATCTGCTAAATAAAGACTGTTGTTCCCACCTCTTGAATGTCCAGTAATTCCAAATTTACCATTAGATCTTGAATGAGATTGTAATAATTTGTAAGCCATAATAGCATCTATTGCTCCATTAATAAGTGGAACTTTTGATTGATCTCTCCAAGTTTGTCTTGCACCTCTGTGACAAAAATTATCTACATACATAACTCCAATTCCAGATTCTAAAAGATTTTTAGTGCCATGGTAGATAAAATCATTCCATGCATATTCACCAGGACCACCACTGCTATGAGTCCAAATAACTATTGGCACTTTATCTGAACCTTTTGGTAATTGCAGATATCCTGTTATTTCAATTGGGTTATTTTTGTGAGCACCAATAAGAACGGTTCTTTGGTCAAAACCTGTGTAAGACTGAAATTTTATTAGCTCACCACCTTTGGTATTTTTATTTTTTGAAACCCATTTGAGTGGAGATTTTTTTTTCGAACAATTTGTTTTGAGGTCAAAATTTATATTTTTTGTAGAATGAGCATTTACATTTGTTGTAAAAATAATCGCGATTAATATTAAAAATATTTTTTTCATTAGTTATAAATTGATTCAATTTTTGGCATTAACGTTAACAATTCTTTTGTGTATTCATGTGATGGATTTTTAAATAACTCTTCAGTTTTTGAAATCTCACAAAGTTTTCCATTTTTTAATACTGCTATTCTATCGCACATTTGCCTTACTACGGGTAAATCGTGACTAATAAATAAGATTGTCAGATTTAATTGTTCTTGTAAATCTTTTAATAAATTTAATATTTGTGCTTGAATACTTACATCTAGAGCAGAAGTTGGTTCATCACAAACAAGAAGTCTTGGCTGAGTTGCAAGAGCTCTTGCTATTGATATCCTTTGTCTTTGACCTCCAGAAAATTCATGAGGATAACGCTCAGCTGATTGTTGTGTCATTTCAACAGACTCTAATAAATCATAAATATAACTATCTATATCTCTTGAACTAATTGAAGGATTGTGAAGTTTAATAGGTTCAGCAACTATATCTTTAACTTTTAATCTTCCATTTAATGAAGAGTATGGATCTTGAAATATCATTTGAATTTGCTTTCTAAACTTCAACATTTCTTTCTTATTTTTAATTTTTGTTATACAAACATTGTCAAAATAAATATCTCCTCCACTTGGTCTAAATAAATTCACAATCATTTTAGCAATTGTCGATTTTCCGCTTCCACTCTCTCCTACTAATCCAAATGATTGACCTTCTTTAATGTTAAATGAAACGTCATCTACTGCCATAACTGCATTTTTTGAACTTTCAGTAAAAAAACTATCATCGAAAGTTTTGCTAAGATTTTTGACTTGAACTAAATCTTGATTAACAATTTCTTTTTTGGTCCATCTATTTAAAATTTTAATATTAGTTTCGCTCTGACTTTTGTTTTCTTTTTCGATTATTTTAAATCTCTCAATTTTTTTATCGGTTGGTGGAACTGAACTAACCAAGCTCTTTGTATAAATTTCCTGTGGTTTTGTTAGAATTTTTTTTGTTGGTCCAATTTCAACCAGATCTCCATTTTTCATTACAGCTACTCTGTCAGTAGTTTCAGCAATAACTCCCATATCATGAGTAATTAATATTACTGCTAAATTTCTTTCTTTAGTTAATCTTTTAATTAAATCTAGTATTTGAGATTGAATTGATACATCTAATGCTGTTGTTGGTTCGTCTGCAATTAAGAGTTCTGGCTCACAACAAAGTGCAAGCGAGATAACAACTCTTTGTCTCATTCCGCCTGAAAATTGATGAGGATAATTATCAAATCTAGTTTCTGCATCTTTGATTCCAACTTCCTTTAAAAGATTTATAGCTTTGCTTTTTGCTTCGCTAGTACTTAAATTTAAATGAGTTTGAATTGTTTCAATTAACTGTTCACCTATAGTGAATATCGGGTTTAAAGAAGTTTGTGGATCTTGAAAAATTAGTCCAATCTTTTTACCTCTATATTTTACAATATTTTCTGGGTCTTCATGAATATTTAATTCTCCTAAATGTATCGATCCATTTGAAACTTTTCCTGGTTCATCAATAAGATTTATAATTGCATTACCGACTGTACTTTTTCCTGAACCAGACTCACCAACTAAACCTAAAATTTCGCCTTTACTAACTTCTATATTAATGTTTTTTGCGGCATAAACTGTTTCTCTCCTCATTTTGTAGTCAACGCTTAAATTATTTATTTTTAGAAAACTCATTAATTTAATTTTGGATTGAGAGTATCTCTCATCCAATCTCCTAATAGATTAATTGAAAATGCTAATATAACTAAAAAAATTGCTGGAAAGAAAGTAATCCACCATTCTCCAGAAAATAAAAAATCATTTCCAAGCCTAATTAATGTGCCTAGTGAAGGCGTTGTTGGTGGAACACCTACACCTAAAAAACTTAAAGTTGACTCAGCTAAGATTGCTAAAGCAAGTCCTATTGTTCCAATTACTAAAACCGGTCTCATTATATTGGGTAAAATGTGTTTAAACATAATTAGAATATTCGACACACCAATAATTGTTGATGCTGAAACATAATCTTTATTCTTTTCTACTAAAGTTGCGGCTCTTGATACTCTTGCAAATTGAGGCCATTCTGAAATTCCAATTGCAAAAATTAAAACATAAATTGCCATTTCATCGTGCATTTCTCTAGAAATTATTCCTCTTGCAATTCCGTCAACTAAAAGGGCCATTAAAATACTTGGTACTGTTAACTGTACATCTGTTAATCTCATTACAATCATTTCATATTTACCACCGAAGTAACCAGCTGTTAGTCCTAGCGAGACTCCTAGTATCAAACTAAATATAATAGCAGAAAAGCCTACAATTAAAGAAATTCTTGATCCATAAAGAATTGTCGATAACATATCTCTACCTTGCCCATCGGTTCCAAGTATAAATTTAGCAAGACCATCTTCTGTCCACGAAGGTGGAGTAAACGCATCCATTAAAGATAAAGAAGATGGATCAAATGGATTATACGGGGTTACAAATTCAACAAAAAAAGAGCAAAAGAAAATAATTATTAAAATAATTGCTGAAACTATAGCTGTTGGTGATTTTATAAAACTAAAATAAATATCACTGTCTTTGATTCTATTAAACAATGTTAATTTTTGACTATCCACTTACTGCCTCCGCTTTAACTCTAATTCTTGGATCAATAAAATAATATAAAATATCAACGATGAAATTTATCATCACAAAAACAAAAGCTATAAAAACTAAGTAAGCAGACATGATTGGTATATCTACAAATTGAACAGCTTGAATAAATAAAAATCCCATACCAGGCCATTGGAAAACTGTTTCAGTAATTATTGAAAAGGCAATTAATGTACCAATATTTATTCCTGCTATTGTAATTACAGGTATTAAGCCATTCTTTAATGCATGTTTATAATGAATACTTTTTTCACTTATGCCTCTTGCTCTTGCAAACTTAATATAATCTGTCTGTAGTATTTCCATCATTTCTGCTCGAACGAGTCTAATAATGTAAGTCATTTGAAAAAGGCTAAGCGTTACAGAAGGGAGAATTATAGCTTTTAAACCAGACGCTGTTAAAAAACCTGTGGACCAAAAACCAAGATCAACAACCTCTCCTCTTCCAAAAGAAGGGAGTACTCCTAAAATTACCGCAAAAAGATATATAAATAATATACCAATAACAAATGTGGGGAGTGATACTCCGAGTAATGAAATAGCTAATATGATGTCACTCAGAAACCCTCTTCTGTTTATACCTGTATAAACACCTAATAAAGTTCCCGATACTAGGGCAATTAATGCGGAAATTAAAACTAATTCGATTGTAGCTGGTAATCTTTCAGAAATTAATTCTGAAACTGGTCTTCTTAGTTGGTATGATATTCCAAATTCTCCTTTCGATGCATTAATAACAAATCTTGAAAATTGAATATGTATAGGATCATTTAAGCCAAGCGTTTCCCTTAGTTCATCTCTTTCTTCATCAGAAGTTTCTTCACCAACCATATTGTTTATTGGATCTCCAACAAAGTTAAAAAGTGAAAAAGAAACAAAAGCAACAATCAGCATCACTAAGACTGATTGAAACAATCTTTTAAAAAAATATTTAATCAATTTACGAAAGTTTTAAATTACAAGCCCTTTTTTAAAAAGGGCTTGTAAAGAATATTTTAGTTTATACTAGAAAAACGGAATAATGGTTCATTATTCGGTCTTATAGGCACATTCACTTTCTTTTTAGATGCCCAAGAAATTACTTGGTGATGTAGTGGAAGATAAGCAATATTATCTCTCACGATTTTCCAAGCTTTTGCTATTGCAGCATTTCTTTTATCTAGATCAACTTCACCTTCCATTACTCTAATTGCAGCATCAACTTCTGGATCGCTAAAATTAACTTTGTTCCAGCTTGCGCCGCTTTCATATAGATAGTGGAATACATAATGACTGTCTAAAGTAGGAACACCCCAACCTAGCATATAAAAATCGCCTTGGTCATCTTTAAGTTCTTTAAAGTGTTTACTCTTAGTTTGAGCAAATAGATTTACATTAATTCCAATTTTTCCTAACATTCCTACAACAGCTGTGCAAATCGCTTCATCATTTACATATCTGTCATTTGGACATCTTAGTTCAATGTCAAAACCATTTGGATAACCTGCGTCCGCTAATAATTGTTTTGCTGCGTTAACGTCGTAAGGCAATCTTTTATCAAGCTCTTTTGTGTAACCTGTAACACCTGGAAAAGTTATAATTCCTGCTGGTTCACTTAAACCTCTCATAACTTTTTTCTTGATAGCCTCTATATCAATTGCTTGGTAAAAAGCTTGTCTAACTTCTTTTTTCTTAAACGGATTATCGCCAGTATTACCAGATCTCAATTTATCTGCAGCTTGATCCATTCCAAGAAAAATTGTACGCATTTGCGGTGTGCTTTCTACTTTATGTTCAGCGGAACTTTTGATACGAGCTAAGTCTTGAACAGGCGCATCTGTAACTATATCGATTTCTCCTGATAATAATGCTGCTACTCTTGTTGCTGCATTTTTAATCGGAAGTAATTGAATTTGAGTTAAGTTATGCTCTACATTGCCCCACCATTTAGTATTCTTTTTGAAAACAGTTTTAGTATTTGGTTCTCTTAAAGTAATTTTAAATGGTCCAGTTCCCATTGAGTTAGTTGCAGAAAATGTTTCTTGTCCTGCATCCCAGTTTTGTGGAACAATTGCAAAATTTTCGTGACACCATTTTCTAGACATTACAAATATATTTGACAATTGATTCAAAAGAATTGGATTTGGATCTCTTGTTTGAATCTCAACTGTATATTCATCTAGTGCTTTAACCGATGTAACAGTGCTAATATATTCTTTAAAGTCCGACGTAGGTTGTTGAGCTCTTAATATACTAAATACTACATCTTCAGACGTCATACTTGTTCCATCGCTGAATTTTACATCTTTTCTAAGATTAAAAACCCACGTTGTTGGATTTGTAGTTTTCCAGTCCGTAGCTAATTGAGGTCCTATAGACATATCTAAACCTCTAGTAACAAGCGCTTCGTAAACTTGTCTTGATACCATGGTTGTTGGGCCTTCATTTTGAGCGTGAGGATCTAGGGTTAAACTATCTCCTTGCATTGACCATTTAATTGTTTTTGCAAATGATTGCGTTGATAGAAAAACAAAAAAAGTTGCCAATAAAAACTTGATCAAATTTTTAGATTTCATTTCCCCTCCTAATTATTTTATATAAAAATCTAACTCAATAATTAGAGAAACTAAAGAAGAATTATCGCTGTTACTTCTAAGTTATTTGCTTACTGGTTTTAAAAGTTTAAGCATTTTATTATGGTTAAACCTATTGCCTGATACTAAAATACTTCCACCATTAAAAGCATCTCTATTATCCCAAGTGCTAAGTATTCCTCCAGCTGCTTTAACGATAGGAATTATTGGATGAATATCCCAAATTTTATTTGCGCATTGTATAACTACGTCTAATCTTCCTTCTGCCAAAAGTGTGTAGCTTAATGAGTCAGGACATTTAAATCTCATAAGTTTTAATACTTTTGGAATTTTCAATTGTTTTTTAAATGAAAGCCAACCATGAAAAGCTCCTGATATTTTTGCCTTGTCAAATGAAATTTTTTTATTAACTTTAATTCTTCTTTTTTTATTATTTTCAACTACATATGCAATTTTATCATTATAATTTAAATAATATTTATTAAGCATAGGAAAGTTAGCTAAGCCCAATATTGGATAACCTTTGTAATTGAGAGAAATTAAATTGCTCCAAGTAGGATTTCCAATTACATAAGATCTAGTTCCATCTATTGGATCTATAATCCAAGAATAGTCACTTTTACTTTTTTTTAATCCAAATTCTTCTCCAATAATTTGATGATCAGGAAATTTTTGGGATATTTTGTATCGAATAAATTTTTCAAAAGCTTTATCGGAAGTGGTAACAGGATCGTATCCTTTGCCTTTGAGCTTGTTTGTTACAGAAAATTTTTTGTTTATCTTTTTAAAGTAAAAATTTGTAAGCTCTTTAGCAAGATTACTTAAAAAACTATAGTAAAGTCTATATTTTTTAGATTCCATAAAGATTTTTTGTATTTAATTACTATTTAATTTGGCTTGATTAAAGCTAAATTTTAAATAATTCTCAATAAGTATTATGAAAATCGAATTGAAAGATAACAAAATTTTTTTAAATAGCGGTACTTTTAAAGAAGAAATCCATCCTTTTTGGTTAAGAGAAAGGGTAGATGGACCAGAATTTTTAGACCAAGGAACGCAGCAAAGACTATTTGATCCATCATCGATGAGCTGTGAAATTGCCGTTGATAAAGCAAAAATTAGTGACGGCTTTATTGAAATTAATTTTAATGATGGTGTTAATTCTAAAATTGATTTGAATAAACTTGCTTATGAATTTTCTAACAAAGATACTGTTATTAAATCAATAAATAAAATTAAATGGGACTCTACTTTAAAAAATGTAAAAAATTTTGATTTCAAAGATAATTTTTTTGAGTCAAAAGAAATGCATGATTTATTAGTTTCTTTTTATGAATATGGTTTTGTAATTATAAAAAATGTTCCAACTAAAGATAATTTTATTGTTAAGTTTGCTAATTCAATTGGAAGTGTAAGGAGAACAAATTTTGGTGAATATTTTAATGTTAAGTCTAAATCAAATCCAAATGATTTAGCTTATACAACTTTACACTTAAGTCCACATACCGATAACCCTTATAGAAACCCAGTCCCATGTATTCAACTATTACATTGTATTGAAAATGAAGTTAGTGGAGGTTTATCAACTCTTGTTGATGGTTATACAGTTACAGAAAGACTTAAAATAGAAAACCCTGAATATTATAATATTCTCTCGCAAATCAAGATTAAATTTAAATTTATAGACAAAAATGTTGTTCTAGAGGATTGGTCTGAGCTAATTCATCTAGATGAAGAAAAAAATTTTAAACAAGTGAGATTTAGTCCAAGGTTAGATTACGTTCCGATTTTAGAAAAAAATAAACTAGATTTATATTATAAAGCACGAAAAAATTTATCTGATTTATATAATTCAGAAAAAAATAGAATAGAATTTAAATTAATGCCTAAAGACCTTATGATGATGGATAATTATAGAGTATTACATGGCAGAACAAAATTTGATCCCAAAGAAGGTAAAAGATTTTTACAAGGATGTTATATTGATTTTGACAGCACTGAAGGCAAACTAAGACACTTGAAAAGGAAATTTAATGTAAATGGCTAAAGTAAGTTTTAAAGAAATGAAAAATGGCACAAAAGATGATTATTTTCTTTTGGATAAACATGAAAAAAAATATGCAAAAGGAACTGCTGATAGAATTCTAAAATTTATGTCAGGTTTGAATGAAACATTAGAAGGATATCAAGTTTCTAGGCTAGAACATTCTCTTCAAAGTGCTACGAGAGCCTACAAAAATAGTGAAAGTGAGGAAATGGTCGTTGCTGCTTTGCTACACGATATAGGAGATGAGTTAGCTCCAATGAATCATGCTGAATATGCTGCGGCTATTTTAAAACCTTATGTTTCAGAAAAAACACATTGGATCATAGAAAAACATGGCGAATTTCAATTATATTATTATGCTCATCATTTCGGAAGAGACAGAAACCTAAGGGATAAATATAAAAATCACAAATACTATCAAGCATGCGTTGATTTTTGTGATAAGTATGATCAATCATCATTTGACCCTGGTTATAAGTCTTATTCTCTTGATTTTTTTAGACCAATGGTTAGAAAAATATTTGATAGAGAACCATATGCTGAAAAAAAAGATCAAAAGTAATGAAAGCTTTTTTTGACGCTTCGTGACACTTTAATTGCAAGTTTAGTACCAATTTTTTTAGGTTTTGGCTTTGTTATCGCAAAACCAGCAATGGAACACTTGCCTCCTTTTTTATTGATGGGTTTGAGATTTACTTTTGTAGCATCAATGTTAATTTGGTGGTTTCCAATACCAAGAGGTTATCTTAAAAAAATATTTATTGCCTCACTTATAGCTAACACTCTTCAGTATAGTATCACATATACTGGGCTAAGTTTAATTGATGCTTCAGCTGCCGTATTACTTGTTCAAACTGAAGTTCCTTTCGGAGTTTTATTTGCATACTTTATATTAAAAGAAAAACCAACAATAAGAAGTTTAATCGGAATAACTATTGCATTTATTGGTGTATATATTTTAACTGGCTCACCAAATTTGGATGGTAAATTTTTTGGTGTAAGTTTGGTAATTATAGGATCTGGTGTTTGGGCCTTAGGACAAGTTCTTGTAAAACCATTAAGCAAAGAAATAAATCCATTAGCTCTAGTTGCTTGGTTAGGTTTATTTTCTGGTCCAATATTAATCGGACTTTCGGCCATCTTTGATGGAAATACAATTAACTACTTTAAAAATGCACCTTTTGAAACTTGGATGATTGCAATTTATTTAGGATTTATTATGCAGCCAATAACATATGGTTGCTTTTATTATGTTTTAAAAAACAATCCTTTATACAAAGTTTTACCTATAGTTACTATGGGTATACCTCCCACTGGATTATTAGCTGCAATTTTTTTATTAGGTGAAGAACCAACTAAAGAATTATTTATTGGTGGAGTTATAATAATTGTTGGAGTGATTTTAATAGTATTTACAAAACCTGAAAAAAACTAACCGAACTTTTCTAGTATTGGAAAATATTCTAACAAATAAAATCCTATTATCTGAAATTGGTCAGTAACAATCAATATACCTGTCAATAAAAGTAAAACACCACCAATTTTTTTGATTAGATTGATGTTTTTTTTTAAATTTTTTGAAAAAAATAAAAATTTTTGAATAAGATATCCTGATAAAATAAATGGTATTGCAAGACCTAAAGAGTAAAATAGTAATAACAAAACTCCTCTATTAATAGTTTCTTCAGTAGATGCTAAAAGTAGAATAGATCCTAATATTGGACCTATACAAGGCGTCCATCCAAAAGCGAATGCCATACCAATTAAAATTGGGCCAATTAGGCCTTGTTTTTTTTCTGAATAGATTCTTTTTTCAAAATTAAGAAAATTTAGTTTTAAAATATCAAGAATATGAAGCGATAATATTATTATAATTATTCCAGCAACAATTCTAAGTTGGTTTGAATTTTCTAAAAGCAGCTGACCTAAAATAGTTGCTGTTGCCCCAAAAAAAACAAAAACAATTGAAAAACCAAATGTAAATAAAACTACCGGTAAAATATTTATATTTTTTTTTTCTATCAATTCATTTAATGAGCTTCCTAAAATAAATGCAATATAACCTGGTATTAAAGGCAAAACACAGGGTGACAAAAAACTTATTAATCCAGCGGCAAATGCGATAAATAATTCAATCATACTTTATTATTAAATATTCTATTAATAATTTATTTTTCTTCCTAATCTTGCTGCTCCTCTTACTCCACTTGCATCCCCATACATTGGTTTAATAAAAGCTGTATTTATTTTAGGTTCTTTAAGAATTTTTTCAGTTTTTTTTTTAATATCATCTAAAAAACTTATTTCATTAGACACGCCTCCACCAAATACGATTGCATCTGGATCTAATAAGTTAATGATTGAAGTAAGTGATATAGCTAAATTATTTTTGTATTCTTCAATATATTTTTGAGCTTCGATATTTTTTTTTCTATATAAATCGAAGATTTCATGTGACTTTATATTTTTTTTAAAAATTTCATTAAACCTTTTAGATATGCTATTACCAGACAAATAGGCTTCGATATCTTGATCTTTAAATTTTATTTTTCCCCATTCTCCAGACAAATTATTAGCTCCTTTTAAAATTTTTTTGTTAACTATTACTCCTCCGCCGCACCCTGAGCCTAAAATTATTCCAAATACAATATCGTAATGTTTTGCAGATCCATCAATAGCTTCTGAAAGAGCAAAACAATTTGCATCATTTTCACAAATTACATTTCTATTTAGCTTCTTTGAAATATCTGATTGAAAAGGTTTGTTATTCATCCATGGTGAATTTACTGCATTTTTCAAAAAACCAGTATCATTTGAAATTGAACCAGGATGACATATGCCAGTATCAAATTTTTTTGAAAATTTTTTATCTAATTTTTCTACTATTTTAAATATGGATTCAATTGTACCTTGATAATCAGTTGGAGAAATTTCTCTTTCTCTTAAAATCTCTTCTCCATTATCATCCAATATTACATATTCGATTTTTGTAGCTCCTAGATCAATTCCAATTTGCATAAATTATCTCATTATTTTTTTAATTTCTTTTAGATTAAATTTTTTTGGTATTTGACAAGTTGTTTTAATTTTTTGTTTTTTTCCAGTTATAGACGCTTTCATAGTAGATTGAATGATATCTAAAACATGTAGTGATAGTTCACCATTGCATCTATGTCTCTTTTTTTTTTCAATACAATAAGCCATTTCTGATAAACCTACACCTCTATAGTTTGCATTAATAGGTGATTCATTTGCTCGTAGACTCTTTCCTCTTATATTTATTTTTCCTAAAGGCATTTTATTTGTCTTGTGCTCTTTCCACGACTCTCCTAGTTTTTTACATACATAAACTGATCCACCAAACATATTTGGATCTGGAACAATCATTGATCCTTTATTTCCATAAAATTCTATATGATTTCTTTGATGAGCAATTACATCAAAAGATAATGTTAGTCTTATAATAGTTTTATTTTCAAAAACTATTGTCGCAAGATATGTTGTTGGACATTTTACTTTAAATTTTCTTCCTTTTTTTGGACCTATTCCTATTGTTCTTTTTTTTACCCCCCTCATTATACTTCCACTAACTTCTTTAGCGGGGCCTAGCAAGTTTACAAGTGCAGTTAAATAATAAGGACCCATGTCAATTACTGGTCCACCTTCTTTTTTAGCAAACCAAGGTTCTGGATTTGGATGATAAGATTGCACTCCTGGAAAAGCGAAAATTGCATTTCCCAAATTTATTTTTCCTATTAATTTTTTTTCCAAAATTTCTTTTGATTTTTGATTTCCTCCACCCAAAAATGTATCTGGTGCATTTCCTATATACAGTTTTTTCCTTTTTGCCATTTTGACCAATTCTTTTCCATTTTTTAAATTTATGGCCATAGGTTTCTCGGAATAAACGTGTTTATTATGTAATAAAGCATTTTTGGCTACTTTGTAGTGAGCTTTAGGAATTGTAAGATTTAGAATAATTTCAATTTCCTTATCTTTTAGTAAATCTTTAACACTCAGTGATTTAATCCCATAACGTTTTGCGCATGTTTTTGATGCTTTTTCCTTAATATCAGCGCATTTAATAATCTTAAAATTATTAAAATATTTATGAGCTCTGAAATATGTTTCTGCTATATGTCCACATCCAACTAAACCGACTTTGAAAACTTTGTTCATAAAAAAGTTTTAAACACCTTGTCTTTGTTTAGCTTTTCCTTCTTTATGAAGTTTTAATGCTTCTTTATTTTCTTTTGATGTTGGTATCTCTAAAGTAGGACTTTCCCAGTATGCAGAGCCCTCCAACCATTGGTAAGAATGGGTTTTTATTGAAATTACATATGTAATCTTTGATTTTTTTGCTCTTTTAAAAGCTTCCTCTAATTCTGAAATTGAAGATACTTCTTCTGATTTAGCTCCCATACTTGCAGCATGTTCGGCAAAATTTATTTGTGTAATATTTGTATTTTTTGAACTTTCAAATAAACAATTAAATTCTTTACCACCCTTAAATAATTGAAGTCTATTTATAACAGCATGTCCACCATTATCACATACAATTATAATTAATTTATTATCAGTTATTACAGATGAGTAAATATCAGAGTTATAAAGTAAGTATGAGCCATCACCGATAAAAGTTATAACTTCTCTATCTGGATTAGCCATTTTTATTCCTAGAGATCCAGAAATTTCATAACCCATACAACTAAATCCCCACTCTGTTTCATGTGTATTTAATTCTCTCGGTCTCCATATTTGAACAACTTCACCAACTAAACCTCCGGCAGCTGTTACTGCAATGTCATTTGGATCTGAATTTCTATAAATAGCTCCTACTGCATGGGCATAGCTCGGAACTTTTTGATTTGTTGGACCACTTTCTTTATCGACATATTCATTCCACGACTTAAGTTCTTTTCTAGATTTTTTATACCAATCATCATTAGCTTTCCAGTCACCTAAAGCTTGGGATAATTCTTTTAATGAAACTTTGGCATCTCCAATAACAGAATGGGCCATATGTTTTGTAGCATCAAATCTAGTTATATTTAATGATACTAAAGA